>DAOOFR010000061.1:0-4255 GCA_035415285.1 Opitutaceae bacterium | reverse complement strand
AAGATGGGCGAGCGGTTCGGCGTGGCCACGCGGTAGCCCGCGCGCGCGGCGCGCCGGCGATGCGGCTGCTGTCCGCGGTCGTTCGTGTCCTGTCGGGCGGCGCGCCTTTCGGCCTTGCGCCCGGGGCGGCGTGCGCCGGGAATCCGCGCTCGATCCCCAGCCGAATTGCCCGGGTGGCGGAATTGGCAGACGCGCGGGACTTAGGATCCCGTACCGCAAGGTGTGCAGGTTCGACCCCTGTCCCGGGCACCAACTCTCGCTCGTGCTCCGCGCGAGCTTCGGATGACACGCCGCCGGCGATGCGCGGGAGGATACAATATCCGGCCGGGGCTTGAAAACGCCGCCGAGTCCCATCTCCTGCCATCAGTTGTCATGAAAGTACGCAAACTGCTCCACACCCGGATGCGCGTGAACGACATCGAGCGTTCCGTGAAATTCTACCAGGACGCGCTCGGCCTCGAGGCCTCGCGCCGCTTCACTTCGCCGCGCGGGGCGCAACTGGTGTTCCTGCGCACGCCGAACAGCGAGGAGGAGATCGAACTCTGCCAGATGCCCGCCGGAGCGGAGCCGGTCGCGGTGCAGCCCGACCTGATGCATCTGGCCTTCGAGGTGGAGAACTTGGAGACGTTCGCCGCCGCGCTGGCGAAGAAGGGTTACGCGCTTTCCGACGGGCCGACCCAGACCGGCTCCGGCTCGATCATCGCGTTCATCGACGCGCCTGAGGGCTACGAGGTCGAGTTGATCCAGCACGCGAAGTAGGCCGGGGTCGGCATCCGGGTATGTCTTCGCCCGATGCGTGGCGGGTCGGGGGCGCGAGTTGTCACGCAGAGTTGGGGTTCTTGAGGACACTGCCTGCACGCGGCAGGGCAGTGCATCGGCCCGCCGGGAGACGGTTTGTCCGCCCCCATCTCGCCACCCGGGGGTGCCAAGTCGAGCGCTCGGCTGTGCCTGCGCTCGGCTCAATCCTCCGCTCGCTCGCCGGGTCCGGCCATCTTCACGATGCGCGGGTCGAAGCGCGCGAGCGGCTCCACGAGGTCCGCCTGCGCGGCCATCACGCGCCCGATGTCCTTGTAGACGCCGGGCACCTCGTCGATGCCGGCGCTGAGTAGCGTGACGCCGCGTTGCTCGAGTAGCGGGCGGACCTGTTTCCACGTGAAGGTCTCGTGCGCGCGTTTGCGGCTCATCACCCGTCCGGCGCCGTGCGCAGCGGAGTCGAGTGAGGCCGGATTGCCCAGTCCGCGCACGACAAAGCCGGGCGACGCCATCGAGCCGGGGATCACGCCGAGCACCCCCGCACCGGCGGGTGTGGCGCCCTTGCGGTGCACGATCACGTCGCGCCCGTGGTGGCGCTCGCGCCAGGCGAAGTTGTGGTGGTTCTCGATCGAGAGGAGCACCCCGGCCTTCAGGTGGCGGGCGATGTGGCGGTGGATGAGCGCGTGGTTGGCGGAGGCGTAGCGGCCCATCAGCTCCATCGCCGCCCAGTACTCCTGCCCGTCGGCGGAGTCCAGATCGAGCCAGGCGAGCTTGGCGAATTCGCGCGGCAGGTCGCGCAACTGTTTTTCGGCGACGCGCGAGTAGTGGTCGCACACCGCGGCGCCGGTGCCGCGGCTGCCGCTGTGGCTGAGGAGCGCGAGGTACTCGCCGGGTGGCAGGCCGGCCGCGCCGTCGGTGATCGTGAGCCGGCCGAACTCGACGAAGTGGTTGCCGCTGCCGCTGGTGCCGAGCTGGGCCCACGCCTTGTCGCGGTGCGAACGCGTGATCGGGCTCACCGTCCAGTCCTCGTCCATCACCGGATGCTCGCGGCGGATCTTCTCGAAGGTGGCGCCCACGCCGAACCGCGTTTCTGTCTCGATCGCGCGGGCGAGATCCTGCGTGTGGCGTTCGAGCCAGTCGAGCGGGAGATCGAGCACGCTGAGCTTCATGCGGCAGGCGATGTCGACGCCCACCGCGTAGGGCACCACCGCGCCCTCGGTGGCGAGCACGCCGCCGATCGGTAGCCCGTAGCCCACATGCGCATCCGGCATGAGCGCACCCCGGACGGCCACGGGCAACCGGCACGCGCGTTCGATCTGCGCGATCGCCTCGGGCTCGATCTCCTCGCCCCAGCGTCGCCAGGAAACGGGTTCTATGCGGACAGCGGTCATGATTTCGGGAACCTACAACGGAACATCCCGGGCGGCGGATCGGAAAATCCTGCGGCCACCGCGGCGCCGTGGCGCGCCATGCCGGAGGGAACACCTTCCAAGTGAGGGCCCACGTCGCGCGACGTGAATGTATGCCGGTTGCAGGCCGATGCGCGGGTGGCCGGCCTCTCGCGAAACAGCCCCAGCCGGCCGCTTCGATACCCTGGGGGAGTGTGGAGGCAGCCGCTGCGTGCAGGAGGCCGCCCAAGGGGAAACCCAAATACCAGAGCCGAGTGACGCGGAGTTGAACGCGGCATTTCGGTTCCTGGCAGCCTGTTGGCGAGGTCCGTCAGGGGGTCAGGGCAACACAACTTGGAGGCGCAGAAACCGCCGCGGGCTGGAGCCGAGCGCCACGGCGTCGCGGGCGGTCACCTCCGTCGACGAGTCTGCGGTCCAGGTGGAGACGTCGGTCCATGTCACGAGGTCGGTGCTCGCCTGGACGGTGTAGCGCAAACCGGGCGCGACGCTGCGCCGGCTGAAGCGTAGCGCCGGGTACTGTGCGCCGCCTTCGGTCACGGTGGTCAGGCTCACCGGAGGCATCGCCACCGGGCCGCGGGCCGGCAGGCCGCAGGCGAAGCGCAACAAGTTCGATACACCTGCGCCGTCAGGATCGGCGAGCGGCCCGCTGACCTCGGGCCGGGCCAGATCCGCGGCGGAGAAGTGCGCGTTCGCCCAGCGTGCAAACGTCGTCGGTGGCACGAGCTTCTGCACGGTCACCTTCGCCAACTCACCGGCTCGATCGACATAGGCGACGTACGGCGTGCCATCGGGCCCGAACGCCAGTCGAGTCTCGTCGGCGCGGTCGGCCGACAGGCCCGCGTCACCAACGGGCGCCCACACGGCGCCATCGTACCGGATCACCGTCGCCGCGATCTGCTGGTACCAGTCGACGAACGCGACGTGCGGTGTGCCATCGGCCGCGAACGCGAGGCTGGTCTTGAAGGCGCCCTGGGCCGGATAGTTCGCCGTCCCCACCGCCACCCACTGCCCGCCGGCGAACTTCATCACGGCCGGACTTCCGAACAAACTCCCGAAGGCCACGTGGAGGGTGCCGTCGGTTGCGAAGACGAGGCTGGGGTCGACCGCCCCGCTCTGCGGCGAGAAGCCGGCGGCGCCGAGCGTGCGCCAGGTTGAACCGTCGAGCTTCATCACCGTGGCCCGATAGCGGTTCGCTTCCGCCGCGAAGGCGACATAGGGCACGCCGGTGGGCCCGATGGCGAGGCTGAGTCCGTCGACCTCGACGCCCGTGCCGGCGAACTCGGGGTTGCCCACCACGGTCCAGCTTGTCCCATTGAACTTCTGCACCGTCGGTTTCTTCCAACTCCGGTAGGCGAGATAGGGCGTGCCGTCCGGCGCGAAGGCGAGACGCACCTGCTCCGCGCGGGCGCTCGTGAGGCCGGGTGAACCCACGGCGCGCCATTGCGAGCCGTCGAATTGCATCACGGTCGCCTTCGCGCCGTTCGCCCAATCGAGGAAGGCGACGTGCGGCGTGCCGTTCGGTGCGAAGGCCAGGTTCACATACTCGGCGAGGCCGGCGGAGAAACCATCTGCGCCAACCGACACCCAGTCCGAGCCGGCGAGCTTGCGCACCGAGATCGTCCCGCCGAGGCCCCCGTCGGAGTAGGCGACGAAGGGCGTGCCGTCGGGCGCGAGCGCGAGGGCCGGATAGGTGGCCCCGTCGGCAGTAAAACGCGGCGCGCCGACGCCGACCCATTCACCGCCGGTCAGGTCGGGCGGCGTCATGGCTGTCGCCGAAGATAGGTGACATAGCATCGCGACGCCGGCCGCGAGGGCAGCGGCGAAAGTCCGGCCGGGGGCGCGGCGGCTAGGGCTTCGGGAGGACATTGGTCGAGTGCAGTGTGATCAGTTCCCCGGGTTGCAGACCGGTCACGGTGAGCCGGCCGTCGCGCAGGGTCAGCGGCGGCAGATCGAGCTCCGTCTTGTCGGGCCGGATTAGGCGCGCGCGGAAGGGTTGGTCGCCGGCCGCGGCCAGGTGCGGGAGGGAAAACGTGACGTTGAGGACGGTGGCCGGATAGGGGTGGTTGTAGTAGCTCTTGTCGTCGGTGGCGTTG
>DAOOFR010000060.1:0-18704 GCA_035415285.1 Opitutaceae bacterium | reverse complement strand
CGCACCCATCATGATCCAGGTCACCGAGATCGCCTTCACCGCCTACCCCGTCACCGACATGCCCCGCGCCCGCGCCTTCTACGAAGGTATCCTCGGCCTCCAGCCCGCCTCGACCTTCGAGCACGAGGGCAAACACTGGATCGAGTACGAGATCGCCGGCGCCGCCCTCGGCATCACCAACATGGTCCCCGACTGGAAACCGTCGCCCGCCGGCCCGAGCGTCGCACTGGAGGTCGCCGACTTCGACGCCGCCATCGCCGCGCTCCGCGCCGCCGGGGTCAAGTTTCTCGCCGAGCCCTACTCCTCGCCCGTCTGCCACATGGCGGTCGTCACCGACCCCGATGGCAACAGCGTCTGCGTCCACCACCGCGACCAGCCCGCGCATTGAGTGCCCACGTGATCAGCCAGTCGGTGCAGGGCGCGAGCTCGCGCCCACCGCTTGGCCGGAGCACGTGCGGGGGCGTTGCCACCAAGGTCTCCTCCTCAGGTCAGCGGAGCCCCGGACTCGGGCAAAACCGGTTTGGCCCCCTGCCTACCGTTCCGCCTCTGCCCAGTATCCTTGGTTGCCTTCGTTATCTTCTATCGTCTGCGAAACTCCACCCCAGAAGCTCCGCGCCGCCGAAACTCGCCCAAGTTTGTCCTTGATTCACCTCGGGCCGGTTCGCAGCCTCGCCCCTCTTTCGCAACCGAGGTTTCGGCCGAGGCCGCGAAGAATCCCAGCAATCGGGGCGTAGCTTAGCCTGGTAGAGCGCTACGTTCGGGACGTAGAGGTCGTGAGTTCGAATCTCACCGCCCCGACCATTTGAAACCCGCGGCTTCGGCCGCGGGTTTCTTGTTTTCCGGCACCGCCCGCGGCGCCGGGGCCGCAGTTCACGGCGCCGCCATCACGCCCTTGGCGATGAGCTCGCCCCGCAGCCAGCGCGCTGTCTCCAGCATCGAAGGACCGTCGTGGATGAGATTCGTCCCGCGCGCGATGCCGCTCTCGATCCGCACGTGCGGCCACGCCCCGGTCCAGCCCCGCTCGGCCAGCAGCGCCGCCCCGTCGACCGGATGGTCGTCCTCCTCCGAGAACACGATCACCGCCTCCGGCTTCGCCGCCGCCACCGCCGGCAGGTTGAGCGCCATGTAGCCGGCGGCCGAGCCGCGCAGGATGTTCACGCCGCCGGCCAGTTCGAGAATGTCCTGCACGAAACTCAGCCCGCCCGCCATCCGCGGATGCCGGCCGAACCACAGCTCCGCGTACACCCGCGGGCGCACCGCCGGCCGCGAGAGCCGCAGCGCCGCCGCCTCGTTGGACATGCGCTCCGCCAGCTCCAGCGCCGCATCCATCTCGCCCAGCAGCGCCCCGAGTTTCCGGATATTCTCGACGATCCCGCCGAAGCTGTCGGGCAGGTGCAGCACGTACACCGGCACCCCGGCCTGCGCCAGCTTGCGCGCCAGCCCCAGCTGCACGCCGCTCGTCATCAGCACCAGGTCGGGCCGCGCCTCGCGCAGCTTGTCCGCGTCGATCCGCAGGTAGTCGCCCACCACCGGGATGCCCGCCACCGGTGCGTAGCGCGCACAATACTGCGACACGCCCGCCAGCCGCTCGCCCAGGCCCATCGCCACGATCGCCTCGGTGAATCCGGAGACCAGCGACACCACGCGCAGCGGCCGCTCGGGCAGTTGGATGAACGCCGCGATCGGATCGCACTTGATCCGGCGGACCACGTTGCTGGCAGGGCTCGAGTTCATCGCGCCCGGCACTCTGCGCCGGCGCGCGCCCGACCGCCAGACCGAAGCTGCGGGGCGAACCCGCCGGCTCACACCACCGGGCGCCGCCGGTAGAACAGCAGGCCGGGCACCGCCAGACCCACGGCCAGCGCGGCCACGATGAACAACGCCTGCAGGCCCTGCGTGATCGCCGTCGACAGCAGCGCGTCGCTCAAGCCCCGTTGCTGGATCTGCGCGATCGCGATGAGCGTCTTGAAGAGCGGCACGCCCGGGATCATCGGGATCATCGCCGCCACCGTGAACACCTTCGGGTGCGCGCGCAGTCGTTGCGCGACCGCGACGCCGAGCAGGCTCACCGTCGCCGCCGCCAGCAGCGTGCTCCACTCCACCGGCAGGTGCGCCCCCTCGACGAGGGCGAACCGCAGCCCGCGGCCGAGCGCGCCGCCCGCGGCGCAGTACCACAGCACGCGCGCCGGCACGTTGAACAGCATCCCGAACCCCGCCGCCGGCACGGCCGCCAGCGCCATCTGTTGGAGAATCCCGAGAAGAAGGTTCATAGCCACACCCACACTTTCCACACGCTCATCGCCAGCAGGATGCCGGCGCAGGCGCCGGCCGAGAGCAGCACCGCGTACATGCCCCGCGCCAGCCCGGTGTTGATGTAGCCCTTCACCATGTCCGAGATCGAGTTGATCAGCGGATACCCGGGCACCAGCAGCAGCACGCAGCTCGCCATCGCCACCTGCGGCTTGTCGCCGATCCCGTAGATCGCCCCCTGCCCCGCCACCGACGTGGCGACGAACGCGGTCACGAAGAAGTTCACCAGCGGATTGAAATGCAGCCGGACCAGCTGGAGGCGCACCGCCATCGCCACCCCCGCCGCCACCAGCGCCACCGCGCAGCTCGTCCAGTCGGCCCCCACCAGCCGCGCGAAACACGCGCACGACAGCCCGACCATGACCGACGTCAGCCACCGCGGATACCGCAGCGGCTTGATCGTCGCGAGCCGCGCCCGGTAGCCGTCGAGATCGAGCGCTCCCGCCTCCGCCGCCAGCACCGCCCGCTGCACCTCGGTGACCATGTGCATGTTGATCCCGCGGTCCTCGTTGCGACGCACCGTCGTGATGCAGTGGCCCTCGCTCAGCGTCGTCACCACCACGGCGTTGGCCAGCAGCGCGACCTCCGCGCGCGGCACCCCGAGCGCCAGCGCGAGCCGCCGCGCGAGGTTCTCGACCAGCGCGCTCTCGGCGCCGTGCTGCAGCAGGATCAGCCCCGTCTCCACGCACAGCCGCGTGGCCTCGCGCTGTTGCGGCTCGGTGAGCGGAGTCGGTTCTCCGGTGGTGGTGGTTTCCATGGACGACGGTGGAAATGCCAGCGTTCCCCGCAGTCACAAGCCCAGACCTGTGCGCACCGCCGTCCCGCTCACCGCGACAGCCTCGTGAGCGAGCCGAAGCCGATCGGTTCCGCGAACAGCTCCGCCAACTGCCGCCCTTCGCCGATGCTGCGCCACGCCCGGATCACCCCGGCATGCGTCACCAGCACCAGCCGCTCCGGCCGCGTCGCCATGACCTCGGCACGCAACACACGCACCCGCGCCACCAGATCCTCCGCCGACTCGCCACCGGGCGGACGCGTCCCCCACGGATCGGCCTTCCATGCCTCGTGCACCGGTCCGGAGAGTTCGTCCCACTTGCGGCCGTCCCATTCGCCCATGTCGAGCTCGGCCAGCCGCGGCTCGATCCGCACCTCACCCGCGGCCAACCGCGCCGCCAGCCGCCGACAACGTTCCGCCGGACTCGACCACACCGCCAGCGGCGTCCACGGCAGACTCGCGCGCACCGTCGCCGCCTCGCGCTCGAAACTCTCCGCCAGCGGCACATCCGTCCGTCCGTAACAAAGCCCCTGCGGTATCGCCACGCGCGTATGCCGGATCAGCAGGCCGCTCATGCGCCAACCCTCCGCCCGTAGGTCCGGTCTCCGACCGGACTCCGCAGGCCCCGTTCACCGAGAGCGGCGCTCGCACGACCCGAGACATCACCGCACGCCAGCCGCAGTCCGGCGTGCGCCGCACGCCGCCACAGCGCAACATCGCCTCCCCGCCCGTAGCGAAACTCGCCAGAAATTCGACAGCCTGGCCCCGGACAGAACCCTTCGCACCTTTCGCTACAGCGACGATAGCTCGTGCCGGCGGAACCAAAACCCAACGCCACGTCGGCCGCCGTCGCCGGCGCGTTGTCCGCGGCGGACGCTCCGTGCCCTCCTCCGCCTCCGTGCCCTCTGTGGCCCTCTCTGGAAAGCGTTCCGTTCATCGCGCCACCCCCAGCACCACGAGATAGAACACGACCTCCCCGAGCTGCTGCGCCGCGCCGAGACAGTCCCCCGTGTAACCGCCGATTCGCGACCGAAACCAGCGCGCCAGCACCACCCGAACCACGACCAGCGCCGCCACGCCCCACCAGACCCGCCACGGCAGCAACGCCAGCGGTGCCAGCGCCGTCGCCAGCACGAAAAGCAGCCGCCAGCCGCCCAGCCGCACGACCAGCGCGCGCGCCTTCGACGGCCCCTCCGGGCGCGCATAATCGAGCGTCGCCATCAGCGTCGCCGCCATCCCGCGACTGAGCGTTTGCCCCGCCACCAGCACCGCCGGCACGAGCGCGCCGGGCAGCGCCGCCAGCGTCTGCCACTTCAGCCCGAGCAAGAGCACCAGCCCGATCACGCCGTACGCGCCGACGTGCGAGTCCTTCATGATCTCCAGCACCCGCTCCTTCGTGTGCCCGCCGCCGAAGCCGTCGCACACATCGGCCCAGCCGTCCTCGTGCATCGCGCCGGTGAACACCACGCCCACGACCAGCGCGACGCCGGCCGCCACCGCCGCCGGGAAAACCAGCGACGCCAGCCACCAGTCGAGCGCGGCAAAGCCGCCCACGAGCACGCCGCACAATGGGAAATACGTGATCGCCCGCCGCAGATCCGCCGCCTCGACGCCGAGCCGCGCCGGCAACGGCAGCCGCGTGAAGAACAACACCGCCCCCGCCAGCGTGCGCAGTTCGTTGCGGAGCGCGTTCACTGCGCCGACTCCTTCGCCCGCTCGCTCACGCCGGCCGACTCGAACGTCGCCATCTCGTCCAGGAACGCCACAGACGCGCGCACGATCGGCCACGCCATCGCCGCGCCCGTGCCCTCGCCGAGTTTCATTCCGAGATCGATCAGCGGTTTGCCGCCGAGCGCCTCGACCGCGATGCGGTGCGGGCCGTCTCCGGAGGCGTGAGCGAAGATGAAGTAGTCGCTCGCCGCCGGTGCCAGCCGCGCCGCCGCCAGCGCCGACGACGTGCTGATGAAGCCATCGACCATCACCAGCATCCGCCGGCTCGCGGCCTCGAGCATCGCGCCGGTCATCATCGCGATCTCGCAGCCGCCGAAGGCCGCCAACGCCGCGAGCGGTTCGCGGATGTCGCCATGCCTCCCCTGCACGCGCTCGAGGATGGCGATCTTGCGCGCCAACCCGGCGTCGTCGTGCCCGGCGCCGCGGCCGGTGCACTCGGCGATCGGCCGTCCGGTGAACGCGCTGTAGAGCAGCGCCGCCGAAGCCGAGTTTCCGATACCGAGTTCGCCCGGCAGGATGGCGTTCGTCCCGTGCTTCTCCGCCAGCTCGCGCACAACGGCAGCGCCTGCCTCCAGGCACTGCTCGACCTCGGCGGGCGTGAGCGCGGGCTCGTGCAACGCGTTGCGCGTGCCGAGGCGGACCTTGCGCTTGATCAGATCGGGATGGTTGGGGAGCTCGGTGGCCACACCGGCGTCGATCACCTTGATCGGGAGATTCGACAGCCGTGCGAGCACGTTGATGCCGGCGCCGCCGGCCAGGAAGTTGAGCACCATCTGCGGCGTCACCTCCGGCGGAAACGGGCTCACGCCCTCGCGCGCCAGCCCGTGGTCGCCGGCGAACACGAGCACGTGCGGCGCGACGAGCTTCGGGTGCACCGTCGCCTGCATCAAGCCGAGCCGCAGCGCGATCTCCTCGAGCCGGCCGAGCGAACGCGGCGGCTTCGTCTTGTTGTCGATGCGCGCCTGCAGGGCCGGCGCGAGCTCGTTGGCGAGGGGCGGGATGGTCGGGGTTTTCCAGGACATGAAAGAGGTCTCCTTATTTCAGCCGTACCGGACAGCCGGCGACGAGCAGCCACGCCTCGTCCGCGGCCGCGGCCGTGCGCTGCGCGAGCCAGCCGGCCAGATCGCGAAATCGCCGCAGCGGCGCCGATTCCGGCACCGGGCTCCAGCCGATCTCGTTGCCAACAACCACCGTGGGCCACGGCGCCTCGCGCATGCCGCGCAGCTGCGCGTCCCACGCGGCGAGGATCGTCTCGTCGTCACGGTCGAAACGGTCGCTCAGCCAGAGCGTGAGGCAGTCGAGCACCACGCCGCTCGGCGGTGGGTCGAGTTTGCGCAACTCGGCCGCGGCGTCGTCCACCGCCTCGAGCGTGCGCCACGCCGGCCGCTCGGCGCGGTGGCGCCGCACGCGGTCGTCCATCTCGGGGTCGGTCGTCGCCGGCCGGTAGGTGGCGACGAAGACGACGTCGTCGCCCCAGTGGCGTGCCATTGCGACGGCCCGCGCGCTCTTGCCCGAGCGCACCGGTCCGGTGAGGAGAATCAATCGGCCCATGGTAGAAGAAATTCGGGTGCATGCCACCACACCGCGCCGGCGAGCAGCGTCGCCGCCAGCGCCACCGCGTGGTTGAGCCGGGCGATGCGTGCGAACTCGCCGCCGGCGAGCGCGCGGGTGTTCCTGCCGATCCACGGCTTGTGGACCAGTTCCCCGTCGTAGGTATGCGGCCCGCCGAAACGCACGTCGAGGATGCCGGCCAGCGCCGCCTCCGGGTATCCGGAGTTCGGGCTGGCGTGGGCCCGGCCGTACCGCACGAGAAAACCCAGCCCCCGCGCGCCGCCACGGCCGGCCAGCGCGCACTGGAGCAGCGCCGTGAGCCGCGCGGGCACGAAGTTCGCCGCGTCGTCGAGCCGCGCCGCCGGCTTGCCGAACCACTCGTACCGCGCGTCGCGGTGCGCGATCATCGAGTCGAGTGTGTTGACCATCTTGTACGCCATCAGCCCGGGCAGCCCGAGCAGCGCGAACCAGAACAGCGGCGCCACCACGCCGTCGTTGAGATTCTCCGCCATCGTCTCGCCCACCGCCGTGCGCACTTGCTGCGCATCGAGCCGCGCCGTGTCGCGCCCGACGATCCGCGAGAGCCGCCGCCGCCCCGCGTCGAGGCTCTCGTCCAGGGCGGCGAACACCGCGCGGCCCTCGTCGATCAGCGTGCGGTTCGCCAGGCCGAAGAAGACGCCGACCGCGACCAGTGCCGCGCCGGCCACCGGGTGCGCCCGCCACGCCGCGGCCACGGCCAGCGCCGTCAGCGCAAACGTGCCGCCGACCAGCCCGAGCGCGAGAAGGGCGCCGCTCAGGAAGCGCCGCACGGCGGCGCCGCGGTTGAGCGCCCACTCGCCGAGGGAGATCGCGCGGCCGAATCCGACGACCGGATGCGGCAGCCACACCGGATCGCCGAACAGCAGATCCAGGAGGTAGCCCGCGCCGAGCGCCGCGGCGATCAATTGCGCTTCGCCCATGACCTCATGGCCTCCTCGAGCCAGGCGTTCTCGCGCGCAGTCTGCGCGGCGATGCGCACCTGGTGCGCGTCGAGCCCGCGGAAGTTGGCGGCATCCCGCACGAGCAGCCCGTGCTCGCGCACGAGATGCTCACGCAGCTCCGCGCCGGTGGCACGCCCCGTGTGGAGCAGGAAGTAGTTGGTCGGGCTCGGCCGCACGCTCAGCCCCGGCAGTTCGCCCAGCGCCGCCTGCAACCGCAGCGACTCCGCCAGGCAGCCGAGCCGGCGCGGTTCGTCGTCGATGGACTGCTCACCGAGCAGGAACCGCCCAGCGACCAGCGCCAGCGTATTCACCGCCCACGGCCCGCCGCGCGCCACGACCTCGCCCACCAGACCCTCCGGCCCGACGACCGCGCCGAGCCGCAGCCCGGGGATCGCGAACTGCTTCGTGTAGGAAAGCACGAGCACGAGGTTCCGCCGCGCGACGGCGTCGGCCGGCCGCAGCGACTCCGCCGCGCAGAGCCCGGCATAGGCGAGATCGACCACGAAGAGCGTCTCCGGACGCGCGTCGACAATGGCGAGCAACGCCTCGCGCGCCACGACCGTGCCCGTGGGATTGTTCGGATTCGCCAGCCAGACCACCTCCGCCGGCGGCACCGTGCCGGCCGCCAGCTCGTCCGCCGCGAAGAAGACCGGTTCGTCGCGCTGCAGTCGCACGGCGTCCTCGTACTCCGAGAACGCCGGCACCGCGATGGCGTGCCGCTTGCCTCGCAGCGACTGGGCGAGGAGATGGATCGCCGCCACGGCGCCGCTGGTCGCGCCGATGTTCAACGCCGGCACGCCTTCGCGTCGCGCGAGTTCGAGCACGAAGCTCTCCGCCCCGGCATCGGGATAACCGCCAATGTCGTCGAGCGCCCGGACCAGCCGCTCGCGCAGCGCGGGGTGCGGGCCCCCGGGGAGAACGTTGCTGCTGAAGTCCGCCCGCACTGCGCGCCCGAGCCGATAACCGTCGTTGCCGTGTCCGTAGATCATGGTGGCGGCGGTCAGAGCCCGAGGTAACGGCGGACCGGATCGAGGTCGACGTGCGCGGCGAGGTGCTCGGCCATCTGCACGTAGATCTCGCGGCGTTTCTCGGCCCAGC
The DNA here is from genome assembly GCA_035415285.1 of Opitutaceae bacterium. Taxonomy (GTDB): domain Bacteria; phylum Verrucomicrobiota; class Verrucomicrobiia; order Opitutales; family Opitutaceae; genus CAJCBL01. Next base: position 10,259 of record DAOOFR010000060.1, on the reverse strand, counting down.
CCAGCGGCGCCGCGCGATGCCCGGTGATGCCGGCCGCGGCGGCGACTTTGCGCCGCAGCTCCGGCGCCTCGAACCAGCCGTGCAGATAGGTGCCCCAGACTTTGCCGCGGCGCAGCCCCTCCGGGCGCGGGCCGGCGGCGTCGGTCACCGTCTGCAGCGCATCGCACGACTGCGTGACCTTGCTGCGCCCCATGTGGATCTCGTACGCCTGCCAGCGGCGGCCATCGCACTCGGCGGTCACCTGCTGCACCAGCTTTTCGGGCACAAAACCGGTTTTGATCGGCAACAACCCGATTCCCTCCTCCGTGCCGCGGTCGCCGGCGAGCCCGGTGGGATCGTCGAGGAGTTCGCCGAGCATCTGGTAACCGCCGCACACGCCCACGACGAGTGTGCCGCGCTGCGCCGCGCCGCGGATGGCCTCGAACCATCCGTTGGCGCGCAGCCAGCGCAGGTCGCCGAGGGTGTTCTTCGAACCGGGCAGCACGATCGCCTTCGCGCCGGCGAGCTGCGCCGGGTCGTCGACCCAGCGGGTGCGCACGCCCTCGTCGTCCCACCACGGCTGGCAGTCGGTCACGTTGGCCACGCGCGGATAGCGGATCCAAGCGATGGTGGCGCCGGTGCCGCGATCCCAGTCGGCGGCGTCGAAGCCGTCTTCCGTCTCCGGCTGGAGGTCGCGGCGCAGCGGCAGCGTGCCGAGCACGGGCAACCCCGGCGCGAACGGGCGCAGGTGCTGGGTGGGGTCAGCAAAAAGCGAAAGATCGCCGCGGAAACGATTCACGATGGCGCCGAGCCCGCGCGCGCGGTCCGCCTCGGGCAGGAGCTGCCAGGTGCCGGCGAGCTGGGCGAAGACGCCGCCGCGGTCGATGTCGCCGACGAGCAACCACCGGCCGTCGAGGTGCCGGATCGGGCGGAGGTTGGCGAAGTCGCGGTCCATCAGGTTGAGCTCGACCGGCGAGCCCGCGCCTTCGAGCACGAGCACATCGCAGCGGTCGCGCCAGCCGTCGAGCACGCCGGCGGCGAAGACCCACAGCCGCTCGTGGTGGCGGTAGTATTCGGAAGCCGGGATCACGCCCTCCGGCCGGCCGCCCACGATCACCTGCGAGCCGGCGCGCCCGCTGGGCTTGAGCAGCACGGGGTTCATCTCGGCGACGGGCTCCAACCCGCACGCCTCGGCCTGCATCGCCTGCGCCCGCGCCATCTCGCCACCGGTCGGCAACGCCCAGGCGTTGTTCGACATGTTCTGCGTCTTGCACGGCGCCACGCGCACGCCCTCGCGGTGCAGCCACGCGCAGAGCGCGGTCGCGACCCAAGTCTTGCCGACGCTGGATCCGGTGCCGAGAACGCCGATGGCCTTCATCGCGACAAGATCGGTTCCCGTTTCCGGCCGTTCAATACTCGATCCCGGCCTGCGCCTGGATGCCGGCACGGAACGGGTGCTTGATCTCGCGCATCTCGGTCACGAGGTCGGCCTGCTCGATCAGCTCGGCCGGCGCGTCGCGCCCGGTGAAAACCACATGCTGGTGCGGCTGCCGCTCGCGCAGCGCGCCGAGCACCTCGTCGACCGGCAGGTAGTCGAAGGCCAGCGCGATGTTGAGCTCGTCGAGCAACACGAGGCTCACCTCGGGGTCCTGCATCGCCTGCACGGCGATCTCCCAGCCGGTGCGCACCGACTCGATGTCGCCCGCGCGGTTCTGCGTGTCCCACGTGAAGCCCTCGCCACAGCGGTGCCACGCCAGTTGCGGGCAACGCAGGTTGCGCTCCGTGGCGGCGTCGCCGGACTTGATGAACTGCACGACCACGCAACGTTTCCCGTGGCCGAGCATGCGCGTAACCATGCCGAAGGCCGCGGTGCTCTTCCCCTTGCCGTTGCCGGTGTGCACGATCGTCAGCCCGCGCTTGTCCTTCGCGGCGGCCATCAGCTCGCGCATCTCGCGCTGCTTCTCCTGCATCGCGGCGCGATGGGCGGACTCGGTTTCGTTGGAGGGTTCGGTGAGCGGCTTGAAAACGGGTTTCATGGTAGATCGAGGGTGAGGCCGGGCGCCACCCGCGCGCGCACGCCGAAGACGTCGGCGAGCAACTCCGCAGTGAGCACTTCCTCGGGACGGCCCACGGCGCGCAACCGGCCGTCCTGCAGCACCACAATGAGGTCGAGCCGGCTGGCGACGCGCAGGTCGTGCAACGACATCAGCACCGAGCCGCCCTTCGTCGCGAGTTCGCGCGCAAGCTTGAGCACCTCGAGTACGTGGCGCGGGTCGAGCGGCGCGAGGGGTTCGTCCCAGAGCTGAAGCGGCGCGGCGGTCGCGAGTGCGCGCGCGATCAGTACGCGCTGCCGCTCGCCGCCGGAGAGGCGATTGACCGGACGCTGCGCGAGCTGGACCAGATCGAGCCGCGCCAGCGCGGAGTCGACGCCGAGCTCGTCGTCACCGTGCGCGAAACGCCCCTGGGCGACGACCGAGCGCACCGAGAAGCCGAATTCGAAGTGCGCCTCCTGCGGCACCCAGGTCGCGCAACGTCCGCGCTCCTGCGCCACGATCTCGTCGAGCGGCCGGCCCGACCAATTCACCGTGCCACCGGCAGCCGGGAGCAGTCCGGCGGCGACCTGGAGCAGCGTGGACTTACCCGCGCCGTTGGGCCCGACGAGCCCGACCAGCATGCCGGCCGGTATTTCCAGACTCACATCGGCGATGCGGCCCGGCACCGTGGCCCCATGCAGCGCGAGCGCCTTCTGGGGGAACGCCGCGATCTTCCCGTGCTCCTCGGGCGCGGGATCGGCGGACGGTGCAGAACCGGGTTGCGCGCGCTTCATGCCTGCCTCCTCAGCAACCACAGGAAGAACGGCCCGCCGACCAGCGCGGTAACGATGCCCAGCCGGATGTCGCCCACGCAGCGCGTGAGCAGGTCGCAGGCAAGCACGAAGGCGGCTCCGCCGAGCAACGACAGCGGCACGAGCCGGCGGTGTTCCGGCCCCACGAGCAACCGCAGCACGTGCGGTACGATCAGACCGACGAAACCGACCGTGCCGGCCACCGCGGTGGCCACCGCGGTGAGCACCGTCGACAGAGCGAGCAGGCGTCGCCGCAGCGCACGCACATCGACGCCGAGGCTCTGCGCCTCCGCCGCGCCAAGGCTGAGCAAATCCATCGGCCGGCCGAGCGGCCAGAGCAGTGCCGCCGCAAGCACGATGGGCGCGGCCATCAGCACGTGTTCCCACGTGCGATCTTCCAGCCCCCCCAGCAGCCAGTAGAGGATCTGGGTCTGCCGGTTGAAGACGGCGGTCTGCCGCGAGAGAACAAAACTGGTCACCGCGCCGAGCAGCGCGTTGAGCGCGATACCGGCGAGCAGGAGCCGCTCGGTGCCGGTGCCGTGGCGCGCGAGCGCGATCACCGCCAGCGTGGCGACGAACGCCCCGGCGACCGCCGCCAGCGGGAGGACCCAGAGAGAGTACGCGGTCAGTCCGCAAGCCAGCACGACCACTGCGCCAGCCGCGCCGCCGCTGCTCACGCCGAGCAGACCGGGGCTCGCGAGGCTGTTGCGGAAATACGCCTGCATGACCAGACCGCTGGCCGAGAGCGCGGCGCCCACGAGCATCGCCACGATCATGCGCGGCACGCGGATCTGCCAGACCACGATCGTCGCCATCTCCTCCTGCCGCAGCAGCCCCTGCCAGAGCCGCACGGGCGAAAGCGCCATGTCGCCGATCATCAGCGACAACGACGCGAGCACCAGCAGCACCAGAATCGTTGCCGGCATCGCCCACGAGAGGTAACGCGACGGGATCATCGAAACGCCTCCGGGTGGAGTTGCCGCGCGAGGCGCTCGTAGCCGTCGATGCGGTGGTGCGAGACGCACGCGAGCAGGTTCTCCGGCATCAGCACGGCGCGCCCCTCGCGCACGGAGGGCATCAGCTTGTAGGGCAGCAAATCGCGGTACGGCGCGAGCGCCGCCTCCGTGGTCTCACCGGAGACGACGAGAACCTCGATGGGCCAAGTGAGCATGCGCTCGCTCGGAGCGCTCGCGTGTCCGCTCAGACCGCCGACGGTCGCGGCTATGTTCTCGGCGCCGGCGTTGTCGCAAAGATCCTGGAACGTGGTGTCGGTGCCGGCGAGCATGCCGTAGATCGAGGGGGCGAGGATGCGCACCGGCTTGCGGCCGTGCAGCTTCTCGCGCAGCGCGGCCACGCGCGCCTCGCAGTCGGCGATCAACGCCTCGGCCTTCGCCTCCGCACCGAGCTCGCGGGCGAGCAGCCGGAGGTTGGCGTAGACATCGTCGAGCGTCTTGTAGCGGCTGAACACCAGCACGCGCACGCCGGCGCGGCGAATCTGCGCAACGAGCTCGGCCCGGCTGTAGTCGGTCACGAGCACGAGCGTGGGAGCATGGCGCAGGATCGTCTCGGAGTCGCCGAGCACGAGCTGCGGATAGGCCTCGGCCTGCTGGGCCGTGGTCGAGAAGACCGGATTGCGCGCAAGATGGCTGAGCGCGGCGATCTGCCCGGGCTCGGCGAGCGCGAGCAGCAGCTCGTCGGTCCCGACCGTCTGGGAAACGACCCGCACCGGCTCCGGCGCCCCCGCCGCCGCCACCGCGCCGAGAACGGCACAGACGACGGCGAGGAGTGCGACCGGAAACCGTAGCGGGATTCTCATGAGCGGTGAGAAAGGGTCAGAACTTGTACTCGACGCCGCCGAAGGCGCGGAACGGCAGGGCATCGTAGCCCGCGGTCTCCTGATACTGCTCGTTGAGCGCGTTCTCGATGCGGGCCTTCAGCAGGAGGTTCTTGCGAACCTCGTAGCTGGTGAAGAGCCGCACGGTGGTGAAGTCCTCGAGCGGCACGTAGGTGTCGACCCGGGAGGCGACGACGCGCAGGCCCGCACCGATCGTCCACGCCGCCAGCGGTTGCACCGTCACCTCGGCGTCGAGCGTGTGGCGCGGCTGGCGGGCGAGACGCTTGTCGGCGGTGGTGTCGCGCGCCTCGAGATAGGTGTAGGCGAGGCGGACATTGGCACTCTTGCCGAGTTTGGCGGCCAGAGCGGTCTCGACGCCGGACGACTTCGACCGGCTCACGTTCTCCATGCGCCCGACCCAGGTGACCGGATCGGAGACGTAGACGATGCGGTCCTTGTAGCGTGTCTGGAAATAGGTGACGCTGGCGGTGAGGGCCTCGCCGAAGAGCTTCTGGTCGACGCCGAGATCCCAGCCGGTCGACTTCTCGGCACTCAGGTCGGGATTGGCCAGCATGCCCCAGGCGGGATTGCCGTCGATGTCCTCGTCGGACGGGGCGCTGAAGCCGGTGCCCACGGAGGCGTGCAGCTTCGTGCCGGCGACCGGCCGCCACGCGGCGCCGGTGCGCCAAGTCCAGGCGGAGCCGAAGGTCTCGAAGTCGTCGTACCGCAGGCCGGCGTTGACCGTGGAATTCTTGGACGGATGGACCGTGGTGGAGAAGTAGCCGGCGGTGCTGTCGGACTCGGCCGCGACGCCGTCGGTGACGTGCCGGTCGTTCTCGTACGTGGCACCGGCGACGATCTCGGCGCCGTGGAAGTTGAACCAGTTGTTCTGCCAATCGATCACGTTGCGCCGGTCGCGGATGTCGGAGGGGAAGGCGCCGTCGTCGTAGTAGTACCGCCGCTGGTGCTGGCCGGCGGTCAGGCGGGAGGAGAACTCCTTGGTCTCGCTCCACTGGGCGTAGACGGTCGTGAGGTGGTTGTCGGCGGCCACGTCAGCGTCGCCGTAGACGTACTGCTCGCTGTCGCCCTGCTGGCCACGGAACGTCGCGCCGACAAGCAGGTTCGGGGTCGGCGTGCCCTCGACGCGCGCCGAGTAGCTCCACGAGTCGAAGCCGTTGTGCGCGTGCTCGTTCTCGGTCGAGAACCGGCCGAGCGAGGCGCTGTAGCCAACCGTACGCGTGCCGCCGGAGACGGCCGCGGAGGCGCCCCAGGTATCGAACGCGCCGAACATGGTGGCGACACTGCCGGTCGGCGCGCCGCAACCGCGGGTCGAGTCGATGAAGATCACGCCGCCCATCGCCGAGCTGCCGTAGAGCGTGCTCTGCGGACCGCGAAGGACCTCGATGCGGTCGATGCCGGCCAGATCGGCGGCGCCGAGGAAGTTGTTCGCCTGCGCCGCGCGCGAGTTCATCGGAATGCCGTCGACGACAAGGAGCGTCTGCGTCGAGGACGAGCCGCGGATGAAGACGGAGGTCTGGCCGCCGGGGGCGCCGGTGTTGACGATGTTCACACCGGGGACCGTCGCGAGCGCGGTGCGCAGGTCGGCGACCTGGGCGAGGTCGAGCCGGAGCAGCGGGACGACGTCGACACTGCTGGTCGTGAACTGCGCGTCCTGCGGAGTGCGCGTGGCGCTGACGACATAGTCGGGCAGGTCGACGACGGCGTCGTAACGCGAGTGCTGGGCCGAGGCGGTGGCCGCCAGGGCAAGGGAGACGGCGCCGGCCGCGACGGCCGACGTGGTGGTGAGGATATGCCGGTTGAGCATGGAGATCGTGACGCGGGAGAGCAGAAACGATCGATCGCCATGCCGGCGGACCGGGACGGTCCGCAGCGGAAGCGCATTCCTACTCCCACCCTTCATTTTTGCGATGAAGTGGAACCGGCCGGCACGGCGAAGCCGCGGCGGCCGAGGTGAGGCTCGGCAGGCAGATATTCGGACTCCAGGTTTGTGGGGCGGGCGCTCTCGCGCCCGCTCTCGCCTCGCCCCCCGCCTTCACCGGACTCGCGTCCGACTGGTTTTTCCCGTCGGTGGACGGGAGAGGGGTCTGTGACCTGTTACCGCAGCGCAACTGTGGCCGATTCGCACGGCCTTCCCTGCGTTGCTGAGCATAACGGCGCCGGGTTCGACTGCTCCGGCGCGCTTCCAAAGAACGCGTCGATGGTTGAGCGCCGGCGCCGCGCGTTTCAAGCGGCAATTTCCCGTAGCCAGAAAACGGCGCCAGCGCCGGGCCTACTTCGCCGCGGCGGCGAGCAGCTCGCGCACCACCGGCGCCAGCGCTCCGGCCCAGCGGCGGTAGCCCTCGGGCGTGAGGTGCAGGCCGTCGTTGGAAACTGCGGGCAGGATCGAGCCGTCCGGCTCGAGAAAGACCGCACCGATGTCGCGGAAGACGACCTGCCCGCCGAGACCGTCGAGCCGGCTGAGCAGGGCGTTCACGTCCTTCACGCGCTGCCGCACCTCGGCCTTCGGCGAGTAGTCGCAGGGGAAAATGCCGTGCAGCACGATCGTCGCCGCGGGAAAGGCCGCGCGCAGCTTGCGCACCACCGCCTCCACGCCGCGCGCCACCTCGGCGGCGGTCGCGTTCTCGCGTCCCAGGTTGTTGGTGCCAATCAGCACCACGACGACCTTCGGCCGCAGCATGCCGACGGCGCCGTTGTCGAGCCGCCAGAGGAGGTTCTGCGTCGTGTCTCCGCCGATGCCGAAGTTCGCCGCGCCGAGCGGCGCGAAGTGTTTCTTCCAGTGCTCGCCCTCGCCCCACTCCCAGCCCTCGGTGATCGAGTCGCCCACGAAGAGCACATCCACTCCGCCCTTCTGCGCGATCGCCATGTCGGCGGCGTGCATGTTCTTCCACGTGGCGACAGACATCCACTCGTAGTCGACTGTGCGCGGTTCGGGCGCGGCGGCATCGCTGGCACGAATGAGGGTCGTCGTGGCGGAAAGCATGGTGAGCAGGAGCAGGGTGATGATCTGGCGCATGGGAGGAGTGCACACGGTGTGCACCGCCGGCTCACCGGTTTCAATCGCGCAACTGCACGCTCGCTCCGCCGCCGCTCACGTCAGCAGCGCCTCGCACTCCACCGGTAGGTCGAGATGCAGCACGCTGCGGTTGAGCGTCTCGCGGGCACCGGCCGCCGCGGTGAACGCATAGGCGTCCCCCAGCGCGACGTGGTTCATCGCGTTCTCGTCGAGCAGCGCCTGCCGGAAACACCGCCCGCTGCGGGCCACGGGCGACACCCCGTCGACCAGCGCCACCTCGCCCAACCGCACTGCGCCGCGGTCGACCGCCAGCACGCGCTCGAGCAATTCCGCACCGCGCCGCGCCCGGGCGCACACCACCTGCCCGCCACGAAACTCCAACTCCACGCCCTCCATCACCGCCCCGCCGTGACAAACCGGCCGCGCCACGCGCAACCAGCCCTCGGCCGAGCCGCGATGCGGCGCCGTGAACACCTCCTCCGTCGGCAGGTTCGGCGCGAAACGCCGGCCCTCGCGCGTCCGCAGCAGCGCCGTGCACCACCGGTGCGCCGCCGGCAGCGCCAACGTGAGATCCGTACCCGGACCGTGGAGCCGCAGCCGACGGAAATGCCGGGCCTCGAGTTCGTCGCGGCGCCGCTCCAGCTCCGCCACACGATCCTCCCAGGCCGCGACCGGGTCCGCCGCGTCCGCCCGGCACGCCGCGAGGACGGAGGACCACAAGTTCGCGAAACGCTGCGGCGCCGCGGTGTCCGCGAAGACCACCTCGGCCCACGCGGGAGTCGGCGCCGGCACGGCGGTCCAATTCGTCGCGCCGGCCATCAGGGCCGAAGCCACCCGCCCGTAGTAGTCGCCGCAGGTGCGGCGCAGCCGCGCCGCGCCCCGCGGGGCGATACCGTCCGCGAGTTCCGGATGCGCGCTCATCGGGAAGACCAACGCCTCGCCCGTCGCGATCGCCCGTTCCAGTCGCGCGGTGTTCCGTTCGAGCCGTTCGAGGAAGTCGCGCTCGGGCCAGTCGCATGCCGCCCTGCGCCACGCCGCCGCCTCGCCCCAGATCGTTTCCACCTCCGCCGCGCCCGCCGCCCGCGCCGCCGCCGCGATGGCCTCGACCAGCGGAGCCGCCGCCGGATCCACGCCCTGCAGCTCGTACGGCTCGGCGAGCAGAACGCGTTGTCCTGGCTGCAGGTTCAGCCCGAACCGCACGATCACGTCGGCGTAACGGCGCCGTTGGTCTTCGAATCCGGGGAACACCCCGCCACTCCACCGCCCCCGCCGCCGCACGACAAAACCATTCTTCGCCTCCGCCTCCCCTCCCCGACCGTTTACCCTCACGACCGTGAACCTAAACTGTCGAGGCCCGCACACCTGCCCACCCCCGCGCACCCGGGGCCGAGGTCGTTCCCGCGGCTCGCCCCCCTTCCGCCATCGCGCGCGCTCATCCCGTATCCGCCACCTCACCTCTGCCGACCTGAATCTCACTCCGACAGTTTACCTTCACGGCCGTGAAGGTAAACTGTCGGAGCCCCCATCCTTCCATGCCCCGGAATCTGCGGCTCGAAACCAGGTTCTTCCTCGAGTGCCTCGCGGAAGCCTCACTCGACGCGACCGAACTCCTGCTCCGACCGGCCTTCATCAAGCTGGCGCCCGGCCATGGCTGCGGCGACGACAACTTCGAGCGGAAACTCCGCATACTGGCCCAGCGCGGCATCATCGACAGGCCGCGCGCCACCGACCGGCGGATCATCCGCCTCACGGAACTTGGCCGCAGCAGCATCACGCCGGCCGTCGACCCCGACCAGCAGTGGAGCCGACCGTGGGACGGCATCTGGCGGTTCGTCCTCTTCGACGTCGCCGAACACGACCGCAAGCTGCGCGACCGCCTGCGCCGCGAGCTCGCCGCCACCCGCCTCGGCTACCTCCAGGGCAGCGTGTGGGTCACGCCCGACCCTCTCGCCGGTCTCCGCCAAACCATCTCGTCGCTTACCGCCGACCCCGAGGCGCTGCTCTTCATCGAAGGCCGTCCCTGCGCCGGCGAACGCGATGCCGCCATCGTCGCCGGAGCGTGGAACTTCGCCCGGATCAACGAAGCCCACCGGAAGTATCTCCGCATTCACGACACAATCCCCGCCCCCGCCGACTCGTCGCAACAGTGGCGCCTCTGGCTCGCCGCGGAGCGCGAGGCGTGGCAGGAGGCTGCCGCCATCGACCCGTTTCTTCCCGAGCGCCTCCTCCCCTCCGACTACCTCGGCCGCAAAGCCGTCCGCGCCCGCCGCAAGGCGCTACGGACCCTCGCCGCCCACTATTTCGCAGCCCCCGCTGCCGCACATCGCTCTCCGTCCCCGTGATCGGTCACGCCCGGCACGACAGTTTACCTTCACGACCGTGAGGGTAAACTGTCGGACCGGGCGACCCCACTTATGACATACGGGGACCAACGCGGACCCGCGGGGGCGAACGCGAGCCTCCACGGCCACGGCAGAGTCCCGTGGCATCCGCCCACCGGCTTCGCCCGCGCCGCGAACAGGCCCGGGCAGGACCGGGCCCGCGCTGCTCCGCCCGCCCTCCCCGCC
>DAOOFR010000059.1:0-18716 GCA_035415285.1 Opitutaceae bacterium | reverse complement strand
GGTACGCACCGTTTCGGATGTGCACCGCGTATCTGAATAACGCATCGTCCACCGTGCGCACCATGCCGCACCCGACCTGTTCGCGAAATCGCAAAAATGGTCCACCTCGCCCGGAAACATGGCTCTGGAGAGCCATGCCACATAGCCCGTGGCACGGGTCTCCCGACCCGTGTCCCGCGCTCCGATCTGCACCGCGCGCTCCCGCGCAACCCGGAAACATGGCTCTGGCGAGCCATGCCACACTGGGTCTCCTCCGTGGCACGGGTCTCCAGACCCGTGTCCCCGCGCTCCGATCTGCACCGCGCGCTCCCGCGCAACCCGGAATCATGGCTCTGGAGAGCCATGCCACATAGTCCGTGGCACGGGTCTCCAGACCCGTGTCCCCGCGCTCCGACCTGCACCGCGCGCTTCCCGCGCAACCCGGAATCATGGCTCTGGCGAGCCATGCCACGTGCCACTTCGTTGCCGCCCGCCCCCGCCCTACTCGAAGCGCAGCGCCTCGATCGGATCGAGGCCGGCGGCCTTCCAGGCCGGATAGAAGCCGAAGCCGATGCCGATAGCCGAGCAGAAGGCGAAGCCGACGATCGTCCAGGTCACCGGGAACACCGCGCCGGCCTCCATGGCCTTCGCGGCCAGGTTGCCGCCGCCCACGCCCAGCGCGATGCCGATCAGCCCGCCACACTGCGCGATGACCATCGCCTCGATCAGGAACTGCTTGAGGATCGCGCGCCGCTGCGCGCCGAGCGACTTGCGGATGCCGATCTCCTTCGTGCGCTCGGTCACGCTCACCAGCATGATGTTCATGATGCCCACGCCCGCGGCGAGCAGCGCGATCAGGCTGATCACGAAAGCCCCGGCCCCCACGACGTTGGCGATCTTGTCGAAGGCCTGCACGAGGGTGTCGTTGGAGAAGATCTCGAAGTCGTTCGCATCCTCCGGCTGGAGACCGCGGACGACGCGCATCGCCCCGTAGGCGCGGTCCATCGTCGCGCCCATCTCCGCCTGCGTGCGCGCCTGCACGTTGATGCCGATCGAGCGGTTCTCCCGCCCGTACACCTGCAGGAAACGGGTGATCGGGATGACCACGAGGTTGTCCTGGCTGTTGCCGAACAGCTCGCCCTTGCGCTCGAGCACCCCGACCACGCGGTAGCCCTGGCCGTCGACGCGGATCACGGCGCCGATCGGATCGCCGACCGGGATCAACCGGTCGCGTGTATCCGAGCCGATCACGCAGACGGCGCGCCCGAACTCGCCATCCTCCGCGGTGAGGTTGCGTCCGAGCGCGATATTGAAGGACCGCCCGGCGATGAACGCCTCGTCGGTGCCGATCAGGCTGTTGTTCGGATTGGTCTTCTTGTCCTCGAAGAAGACCTGCCGGCCGTAGCGGCCGACGTTGAGGCTGATGGTCGCGCCGGTGTCGGCGAGCAGTTCCTTCGCGCGCTGGGCCTGCCCGATGTTGATGTTGCGGCGGTTGGCGTAGGGGTTGATCGGACCGTGGCTGTGGATCGCCGGATACTTGCTGACCTGGAAACTGGTCGAGCCGAGGACGTTGAGCTGCTCCTCGATCGAGGCCTGGAGGGCGGTGATCACCGTCATCGCCCCGATCACGGAGAACACGCCGATGGCGATGCCGAGCATCGTCAGCGCGGAGCGCAGCTTGTGCGTGCACACCGAGACCCACGCCATGCGCAGGATCTCGGCGAACGGCAGGCCGAGGTTTCGCTTGGTCTCATTCATAGCGCAGCGCCTCCACGGGATCGAGACGGCTGGCGTTCACCGCCGGGGCGAAGCCCGACACGATCCCCGTCGCCACGGAGATCGCCAGGCTGAACAGCACCAGCCAGAGCGGGAACACGACGGGCAGGCTCGGCGCGAGCGCGGCAACCGACGCCGCCAGCGTGCCGGACAGGATGAGGCCCACCACCCCGCCGACCACGCAGATCGCCACCGCCTCCACGAGGAACTGCAGCAGGATCGCCCGCCGCCGCGCGCCGAGCGCCTTGCGGGTGCCGATCTCGCGGGTGCGCTCCTTCACGCTCACATACGTGATGTTCATGATGCCGATCGCGCCGACGAAGAGCGCCAGCCCGGTGATCACGAACCCGGCCAGCGCGAGCCCGTTGCGCACGGGGTCGAGCTGCTTCTTGATGCTGTCCTGGGTATTGATCTCGAAATTGTCCGGGAGCTCCGGCGACACCCCGCGGAGTCGGCGCATGATGCCGCGCAACTCCAGCCGCGCCTCGTCGGCGCGGGTGCGGTCGATCTGCACGCGGAGGTGCGCGCCCTCGGTGGCGCGCATGAACATCCGCCGGAAGGCCGGCAGCGGGATGATGACGTTGGTGTCCCAGCTGAACATCCCGAGGAACGACCCCTGTTTGGCGGCCACGCCCACGACCGTGAACTGCTGGTCGCGGATGCGCACCGTCTGCCCGACCGGGTTGGTGCCGGGGAACAGCGCCTCGGCCACATCGAACCCGAGCACGACGACGTTGCGGCCGCCGCGGGCCTCCGTCTCGTTGAAGAAGCGCCCCTCCTTGATGTCGCCGCGGCCGATCCGCGGGAAGTCCGCGGTGGTGCCGAGGGTGTAGACGGCGTTCACCGCGTAGTCCGCGCGATAGACGTTGGTGAACATCTCGTCGCACGGCACGGCGAGCTTGAGGGGCAGGTCCGGGTGCGCGGCCAGGTGGTCGTTGATCTGCTCGGCGTACTCGGTGCGGATCTTCGGCCGGTTGTGGAAGTTCCACCAGTCCTCGATGTCGCGCCACGGCCATTTGGTGACGTAGAGGATGTCGTCGCCCACGACGGCGAGGCTGTCGTTGACACCGCGGTCGATGCCGCCGATCGCGCTGCCCATGAGGGTGATCGCGACGATGCCGATGATCACGCCCAGGGCGGTGAGGAAGGAGCGCATGCGGTTGGCCCGGATCTGCTGCACGGCGATCCGCACGGACTCGTTGAACTCGAAGAGCAGGCGCTTCACGTCGATTGCGGATTGCGGAATGTGGATTGCGGATTGGCTGAAGCCAGTTTCGCCGCGGTCGAATGCTCGCGGGCCGTACGGATCGAGGCTACCGCGATAGCCGTGAGTTCGCCGGACTCGCGCAACAAATCGGCGACGCGCTCGACCGCGATGATTTCGGATTCGCCAAGAAGCTCAAACCACAGACCCGATTCGTCCGCCTCCTCTTCGACGGTGCCCATCTTCGAGACGAAGTCCGCGCGGGATTTCGCACGGCAGGCCGAGCGATAGTTGGCCGCCACAGAAGTCGCGGAACGCAGCACCTGCCGGCCCAGCACATCGGCGCTCACCGTGCGAGGAAGTGACTCGACCAAGCGAATCGTCCTAAGGGCAAACTGCTTGGTCCGTTTCTTCAGTTCGGTGTCATTCATGGCGTTCCTCTGGTTCGACATTCCGCAATCCGCATTCCGCAATCCGCAATCAGGCGGCCGCCGCCTTGTCGCTCTCCACCACGCCGTCGCGCAGGCGCACGATGCGGCGGGCGTGGCGGGCGATGTCCTCCTCGTGGGTGACGAGGACGATGGTGTTGCCGCGGGCGTAGAGGACCTCGAGCAACTGCATGATCTCGTCGCCCGTGCGGGAGTCGAGGTTGCCGGTCGGCTCGTCGGCCAGGATGATCGAGGGATTGTTCACGAGCGCGCGGGCGATGGCCACGCGCTGGCGCTGGCCGCCGGAGAGTTCGTTGGGCTTGTGGTGCATGCGGTCGCCGAGCCCGACGTTGCGCAGCCCCTCCGCGGCGCGCTCGCGCCGCTCGTCGGCGGGCACGCCAGCGTAGATCAGCGGCAACTCGACGTTGCGCAGCGCATCGCTGCGCGGGAGCAGGTTGAAGGTCTGGAAGACGAAGCCGATCTCGCGGTTGCGGATGTCGGCCAGTTCGTCGTCGTCCATGTGGGCGACGTTGCCGCCGTTGAAGTAGTAGTCGCCGGCGGTCGGCGTATCCAGGCATCCCACCATGTTCATCATGGTCGACTTGCCGCTGCCGGAGGGGCCCATGATGGCGACATACTCGTTGCGGCGGATCTGGAGGTTCACGCCGCGCAACGCATGGATCGTGGTGTCGCCCATGCGGTACAACTTGGTGATGGCGCGGATGTCGATGACGAGCGGCCCGGGCGGGCGCACGGTGCGGTCGACGGACGGTGCGGGAGCGGTGCTCATGGCGGTGCGCTCAGGGCTTCGGCTCGGCGTCGGCCGTCTTCGCGTCCTTGCCGGCCCCGGCCTTCTTCGCCGGCGGCTGCACCCGGATCTTCGCGCCGTCCTTCAGGTCGCGGGTGATCGCGCCGTAGCTGCCGGAGACGACCTCGTCGCCCTCCTTCAGCCCGGACACGATCTGGATGTGGGTGTGGTCGAGGATGCCCGTGTCCACGGTCTGCTGACGGACCTTGGTGCCGTCGCGCACGAAGACCACGCGCGCCAGGTTCTCGCGGTCGAGCCGCTCCTGTTCGCGGCGCTGCGCATCGCTCACCGCGACGACCGCGCCGGCGCCCTGCCGCTGCGCCTTCTCGGCCTCGCGTTGGGCCTGGAGCTGCTCCTGCGTCTGGTTGGTCTCCTTCACGCGGGTGGTCACGCTCTGGATCGGCACGGCCACGGCGTTCTCGACGGTCTTCGTCATGATGTCGGCGGTGGCGCTCATGCCGGGGCGCAACTGGAGGCCGGGCTCGCGCACGCTGATGCGCACCTCGAAATTGGTGACCTCGTCCTGGGTGGCGGCACCGGCGGTGCGCGCGGTGTTGGCGATCTCGCGCACGGTGCCGAGGATCTCGCGTCCCTGGAAGGCGTCGACGCGCACGCGGGCCTTGTCGCCGATCTTCACGTTGATCACGTCGTTCTCGTTCACGTTCACGCGCACCTCCATCTTCTCGAGGTCGGCCACGCGCAGGATCTCGGTGCCGGTGAACTGGCCGGTGGCGACGACGCGCTCGCCCAGCTTGCTGTTGAGCACGCTGATCGTGCCGTCGCGCGGTGCGAGGATGGTGGTCTTCTCGAGGTAGTCCTCGGCCTGGCGCAGCGCACTCTCCGCACGCATCAGGTTGGCTCGCGCGCTTTCGACGCCGGCCTGCGCCACCCGGAGGGCGGAACGGCCGGCCGTGAACTCGGTCTCGGAAAGCAGCCCGCGCTGGTGCAGCGAGTCGGCCTGGGCGAAGTCGAGCTCGGCCTTCTCGGCCTGGGCCTCGCTCTGGAGCACGGCGGCCTTCGCGGAGGCCACCAGCGCCCGGTCCTGCTCGACCTGCGCCTCGTAGTAGTCGCGCTTGATCCGCACGAGCAGATCGCCCTGCCTGACCTGCTGGCCCTCGACGATCGGCAACTCGATGATCTCGCCGGCCACCTCGCCGGAGATCTTCACCTCGATCTCGGGCTGCACGCGGCCGGTGGCGGACACGAGCTGGGTGAGCGTCTTGGTGACGGCCTTCTCGGTGGTGACGGTGATGGCGCGCTCGCCTCGGCCCTTGATCGCCGCGGCGGCGCAGATGGCGACAAACGCCACGCAGCCTCCGAGGATCCAGTAGAGCTTCTTGCGGCTTTTCTTCGGTTTAACCGAGGGCGGGCGGAGCGGAGATTCGTTTGGGGACATGGCGCGAGTTGGTTCCGGCTGGAATGCCCGCCCGCGCGCAGCATGTCAAAGGCGCTCACCCCGGCGGTTGACCAGCGTGACAATCGGCACCCGGCGGGGACGAGCGGTGGGGCCCCCGCGAGGCGCGCGGTCCTCAGCGTGGCATGGGGCGCCAGCCCCATGCCTTTGTGCGGGGCCGTACCGTTCTAGCTCGGGTGGTCGCCGCGTTCACGGGTCGGAAGACCCGTGCCACCGCGCAGCTCAGTGCTTGCCGCCGCAACCGCAGCCGCCGTGCCCATGCTCGTGACCGTGGTCATGATCGTGGGCGTGTCCGCCGCAGCAGTCTTCGTGCGTCTGACCATCGCTGTGATCGTGCCGACCGCAGCAGCCCTCGCCGTGCTCGTGGCCATGGTGATGGTGGCCGCCGTGTCCGTGCGCGTGGCCGTGGTCGAGTTCGTCCTGGGTCGCCGGGCGGACGTTGAGCACCTCGACGTCGAACACCAAATCCTGGCCGGCCAGCGGGTGGTTGCCATCGAGGGTGACCTCTTCGCCCTCGATCGCCACCACAGTGACGATGGCCGCGTGGCGGTCGCCGTCGGTCTGGAACATGTCGCCGATGTTGAGCTTCTCGACCGGCAGGCGGTTGCGGGCGACCTTGCGGATCAGCTCCGGGTCGCGTTGGCCGTAGGCCTTCTCGGCGGCGACCATGATCACGCGTTTGGTGCCGGCCGGCAGGCCGCTGAGCGCCTCCTCCAGTCCATCGATGATCTGCCCCGAGCCCTCGAGGTACAGGATCGGCTCCCCGCCGATGGAGGCGTCGAGCAACTGGCCCTGCTGGTTACGGAGCGAATAGTGGAAGGAGACGACGGAGCGGGACATGACGGTGGGAGGTGGTGGTGGCGGAGCCGGACCGAGTGTCCGGTTGCCCGCCGCGCACCAGGTAGGCCGGGAGGGTCAGCGGTGCCGCCGCACGGGCGCAAGCCCGATGTCGGGGGCACGCCGCCGCCTACGGGGAGGCTGCCACTGTCCCGCCCAGCCGAAGCACCAGCGAGGCGCGGTCCGCCTTGGCCACGTCGCCGAGGAACTTGCGCAACGCGGCGTACTCGGGCACCGGGACCTCGAGGTCGGCCAACTGGAGCGTGCGCCGCCCGACGACCGTTTCCCCGACCCGCTCATAACTGCTCGCGTACCGGCCGTAGGGGCTGCTCAACTCCGTCCCCACCGGCATCTCCTCAACCGCGGAACCGGCGGGCAACGCCAGGACCACCTCGTCGCGCTGCATCACCGGGTCGAGGCGGACGGGCATCGCCCGCTCCTTGGCGGGCAGCACCGGCACCGAGTTGCGACTCAGCACATCCAGGCGCAGCAACAGCAGGCCTCCGGGCATCTGCTGCCCGAAGCGCGGAGCGGCGAAGGTGAATCTCAGCCGGCGATCGCCCGAGACCAGATCGTCGGTTGCCGCCAACTCCCGGATCTGGGCACCGCGCACTCCGCTGTTGAGCAGTTCGACCATGAGGTCGCGCTGCTCCTTCTCGGACTTCAACCGTGCCATTGTCCGCAGAACCGCCCCGGCGCGAGCCGGCCCCCCAACCGTGCATTCCCCGACCACACCCGAGCCGGCCAGCATGAGTTCCGCGCGGGTCTCGAACCGGTGGCAGGTATCCACCGGGAGCATGGGCAAGGTCGTCAGCTCCGCGCTGCCGGGGAAGAGCACATGGACCTTCGTGCCCTGCAGCGCCAACGGCAGATCGCCCACGAGCACATCCGGATCGGTGGGGTCGAAGAACAGCAACCGCCCGGCGCCGGGCACCTCCACGACCGGGGGCAGCGTCACCGAAGCGTCGACACAGATGGCCAGGATGGCGTGGTTGAACTGCCCGAGCGTGGGCCACCCCGCGTGGACCATGCGCCCGCCGCCGACCATCGCGCTCACATTGTGCGCCGTGATCCCCGCCTCCCGCAACATCGCGGCCAGCAGGTTGGCCTTGTCCTTGCAGTCGCCCCACCCCTTGGCATGGACCTCCGTGGCCTTGCGCGGGCGCACGCCCATCCCGTCGGCGATCCCCTTGTTCACGGCCACATAGCGGAGTTGCTGCACGTGGCGACCCAAAGCGCGGATACGGCTGAGCGTGTCGGGGCAGCCGGCCGTCAGCTCCCGCACGGTGGCCACGAGTGCCGGATCGCTGTCGCACTGCCCGGCGCTGTTGCGTTGATCCCAGTCGGCCACTTCGGCCCACGCGCGCAGGACGATCGGCCGCTCAAGCCCGGCCGGTGGATGCAGGGTGAGCATGAGGCGGGCATCGAGCCAGGGACGCGGAGCCAGGGCGGGCTCCTCGGCGCGATAGGCGCGGTCGAGCATCGTCCAGGTGAGCGCACCACGGTCCGCCACCACCCGGCCGGCCTGCGGGCCGTCGAGCAGTGCGTCGCAGGTCCAACCCGCCGGCAGATCGAGGGTGAACCGCTCCGTGAGCGCCGGCTGCCGGCCCTCCCAGGCGTAGCCGATCTGCGCGAACAGCAGCCGGCGATCGACCGTCGTTTCGTAGCCGAAGACATCGCCGTCCGTCACCAGGTCGCTGTAGCTGATCGTGCGGCTGCGCCGTTCATCGAAGACCGCGCCCGAGGCCGCGTCGCTCACATCGGTCCAGTCGCGGCGCTTCGGCGGGCGGACCTCCTTGCCGGCGCGAAGAAGCCAGGCCTCCGCGCCGCGCACGGACTCGCCCTTCTGGAGGTAGTCGACCGCCCCGGTCGCAAAGCCGTGCCCGCCCACGTTGAGGACCCGCACCGCATAGCGGTGCCGCACGGTGCACCGCGCGTCGGGATGCACCGTGTAGGCCAACTCGTCGAGCAGCACGACCACGGCGGCGCCGGCCGGTTGCGGCGCCACGGGACGGCGCGAGGCTTCGAGCAACCACGCCGGAGCGGACCCGGCGAACACCGAGCCGGCCAGAGACAGGAAGGACAGCAGCAGAAGGCGACGCAGCGTCATGGGAATCAGGGCTGAGCGGATGCGGGCGCGGTGGCGGTCGGAACGGGAGCAGCCTCCTTCGGCTTGAGCATGATCGCATGCGTGTCGGATTTGTGGAGTTGCTCGAAGAGGCTCTTCAGCACGGGATAACTCTCCGCCCGGAAGGAGAAGACGCCGTTGCCGCCCAGTGCGAAGTCGCGCTGGTAGCCGAACGTGCGGGTCTTGCCGCTGTACGTCAGCGAGTAGCGCGCCCCGAAGGGCCCCGCCGGGTCGCTCACCGGTTGCGGCGCGCTCGGTTTGTCCAGGGCGTAGCCCTCGGGGAGCACGATCTCGATGTCGTCGTGCTCCGACCACGGATAGAGGAAAAAGATCGGGAACTTGCGTTCCATCGCGGCGAACACCACCGACTCGCCCACCTCGAAGAAGGCGGGCGGGAACACCAGTCGCTGGCCCATCTGCTCCGCGTAGCCGGGGACCCGCACACGGTATCTCACCACGAGCGGCAGCGCCCGGTCCTCCAGGTTCGTCCACACGATCTCGCTCACCTCGGCGTTGGGCAACCGCCGGTTCAGCGCGTCACGGAAATTCTTCGTCACCTCCGCCGCGGTCTTGTCCCAATTGTCCGCCTTGAACGTCGTGGCCTCGTGCCCGAGGAAGGTCTCCTCGACCTCGCCCTCGAGCGTGCCCTCGGCGTCGAGCGTGAAACGGCCCTTCCGCTGTTGCCGATTCTGCTCGGCGCGGGAAACCGGGATGACGCCCTGCTCGAACTTCCTGGTGTCGCAGATCAACGCCGCGGCTCCCTCGGCGCCGGCCGCGAGCAGGCCGAACGGCAGCAGGTAGTTGCCGGGATTGTGGTACTGCCACTGCCCGCCCACCTTCACCGCGACACTGCGCATGTCGTAGATGAACGCCCAACCGCTCGGGATGGCCACGTTGAGCAGGTTCGACCGGCTGGCGTTGTAGACAAGGCGCGCCTCATAGCCGAGCGCACGCGCCAACGAGCCGAACAGGAGGTTGATCTCGTCCGCCCGGCCCCGGCCCTTCTCCAGCGTCTTCGCGGGCGATTGGGCATCCTCCCCCTTGTGCTTCTCGATCTCGGCCTGCAACTCGGTCGTCGTCCGGTAGGTCGTGTTGAGGATCTCCACCTGGCAGAACTCATACAACCGGCGCAGCTTCTCCTCGTCGGAGGTGGCCCCGGCGACCAGCTCCGCCGCCTTCTTCTTGAGCGCCGCCGCCGGGCGCGTCGCCAGGTTGAACTCATCGCCCCAGGCACGGCCCAGCTCGGTCCAGATGGCCTTGTCGTTCGGGAAATGCGGGAAGGTCTTCGCCACGAACACCCAGCCGCGGAGCTCGCGCATCGGCGGCATGTTCTCCTCCTCCTCGAAGGCCGGGAGGTTCCGGAACGTCACCTCGAAACCGTTCCGGTCATTGGTCTCGGGTGTCGGGCAGTGCATCCAGCCGACCTTGCCGTTGTTGCGCATGCCCCCGACCCGAAAACTGTATTCGCGCACAGGAAACATCTCCTGGCAGTAGAACGTCTCGAGCCAGAGGGTCTCGCCGAGTTGTTCGGTCCAGCGATACTCGACCACATCCCCGGGCTCCAAGTCCGGGAAGACGAACGTGACCTGCTTCATCTCCCCCTCGTTGCGCGTCTTCGCGCGCACGCTCTCGAAAATGTCCGACTTTTTGAGCTCGCGGCTCGTGCCGTCGGGTTTGATCACCCGCGCCGCGGTGTCGAACACCTTCCGGTCGGTGTGGAAGAGGATCGCGTACTTGCCGAGATCCCCGACGCCCTTCTGCGTGTACACCTTGGCGCGGATGTAGTTCTCGGTGAGCAGGCTCTCCTCGCCCACGACCATCCGCCCTCCCCCGATTTTCTGCTGCTCCGTCTCCCGCATCAGGTGCCGCGACAACAGGAATTCGACATCGGTGCCCGGGAACGCCGTCGACTCCGTCGCCGCCAGCTCCACCGGATCGACCGGTTCCCACCGGGCCGCCTGCGCGCCAACCGGCGCACCGAGCAGGCCGGCGAGCAGCAGGAGCGGCGCGGCGGCGCGGCGCAGGCGCGCGGCGCCATGATGGAGAAACGACAGGGAGACGATGCGTGGGCGCATGAGACTCGTGGTTCGGAGGTTCGCGGACGGGGTTTGCCGCCGGCGGCGCAGGAACCCTTCCCCGACCGCGGTGCCGAAACACCGGGCGAGCGGAACACAGGCCGACCGACGCGGCCGAGCATGGGGGTGCCGGCGCGCTGGAGACGAGCGAATTCCACGGCCCGCCGCCGCGCGGCGCCCCGTAGTATTCAAAGTTCCGACGCAAGCGCGGCGGCCAGCTCCGCCGGCGTGAGCGGCAACGGGTTGCCCTTCATGCTGCTCGCCGCGGCGGCCTTCTCGACGATCGCCGGCACATCCGCCGGGCGCACGCCCCAGGCGCCGAGCGACGGGAGGCCCAGCCGCCGCGCGAGCTGCGCACAGAAATCCGCCGCGGCCTCCGCCGGCGCCGCCGGGTCGCCGGTCAGCCACCGCGCCACGTCGGCCAGGCGTGCCAGCACCGGATGCCGCGGCGCGCGGCCCCGCAACGCCGCCAGATTCGCCCGCAGCACCGGCGCGAGCAGCACCGCGCACACCGCACCGTGCGGCGCGGGGAACAGCCCGCCGATCGGCGCGGCAAAACCGTGCACCGCGCCCAGCCCGGCATTGGCCAGCGCCATCCCGCTGTGCAACGCGCCCAGCGCCAGGTCGCTGCGCGCCGCCAGGTCGTCGGGAGCGGCGACCGCCCGCGGCAGCGCCCGCGCCACCCGCCCGATGCTCTCGCGGCAGAGCGCATCCGTCATCGGGTTGGCGCGACACGAAAGGTACGGTTCGATCAGTTGCGTGAGCGCATCCATCCCCGTGGCGGCCGTGACCGCCGCCGGCAGCCCGAGCGCCAGTTCCGGGTCGATCAGCGCGACGCGCGGCAACATCGCCGCGCTGCGCAGGCTCACCTTCACCCGCGCCTCCGGCACCGCCAGCACGGCGTTGCGCGTCGCCTCCGCCCCGGTGCCGGCCGTGGTCGGCACGGCGATGAACGGCAACGGGGTCTCCGGCAGCGCCCGGCCGCGGCCGACGACCTCGAGATAGTCGAGCGCCGCGCCCGGGTTGGTCGCCAGCGCCGCGATCGCCTTGCCGGCGTCGAGCGCACTGCCGCCGCCCACCGCCACCACCACGGTGCAACCGGTCGCGCGCGCACACCGCGCCCCCTCCTCCACCACGGCCACCGTCGGCTCGCCGGCCACGCCGAAGACCTCCACGGCTTGGGCCGCGGCGGCGAGCGCCGCCAGCAGTTCGCCGTGGCGCCGCGGATCCGCTCCGCCCACGAAAAGCACCCGTCGGCCGAAACCGGTGACGAGCGCCGGCAGTTCCCGCCGCACCCCGGCGCCGAACACGATCCGTTGCGCCGTGGCGAACTCGAAGCGCGCCGGCACCTGCGGCTCCGGCACCGCGCCCCCGTCTCCGTTGCCCTCACCAGCCGGCATCGTCGGGGAAACGGTTGGCAAACTTCACACTCGTGCGCGGCGCGGCCATCATCGGCGCCACGGCTTCGCGCCACGCGGCGTAGTGCGCCGTCTCCTTGTGCGCGGCCGGCGCGGCGGTGTCGCGATAGACCTCGACCAGGACGAACCGCGTCGGATCGTCCGCCTGCTGGCACACATCGAAGCGGGCGATGCCCGGCTCCTGCACGCTGGCGCGCGCGTTGGCCAGGCTCGCCGTCTGGAAGGCCTCGACGCAGTCGGGTTTCACCTGCACGTGGACATGGACGATGAGCATGCGGCGAACTTGGCGTCTTCGGCCCCGCGTGTCGACTCCGCGGATAGCGGGAGCGGCCGTCGCAACAACCGCGCGGTCATTGGATTGCCAAACCGCCCAGTCCTGTTTTTTCTGCGCAACGCCACGTTTCCCCCCTTGAGGAAACCCTATTTCGGCCGAGTAAAACGAGTCAGGCGCGCATGATCGTATCACTCTCCCTCTCCCACTCCCCGCTTTTCGCCGCCCAAGCAACTTCCGGCGGCCTCGCGCTGTTCCTCGGGCTCGGTCTGCTCGCACTGGCCGCCGGCCTCGCGTTGGGCTGGTTCGGCCACCGCTTCTGGCTGGCGCGCAGCGCCACCGCTCCGGAGCCTGCGGCCAAGGCGCTCGAACGCCTCCCCTTCCCCGGAGCGCTCGCCGGCGCCGACGGTCGTTGGACCGCCGCCAACGCGCTCGCCGACAAGTTCTTCTCCAGCCGCAACCTCTCCTCGGATGAGGCCACGACGACCGATCTGGTCGAACGGATCCGCCAATGCTCCCGCAACCACACCGCCGACGAGAGTTGCGACTGCCAAGTCGGCGAGTTCTGGATCAACTGGCGCTTGGCGACCTTGCCGTCCGGCACCGTGCTCGCGCTTCCCTGCGACATCACGCTGCAGAAGAGCCAGGAGGCGATCGTCGCCCGCGAGCGCGACGCCGCTTTGCACGCGGCCCGCATGACTTCCGATTTCGTCTCCACGCTCAGCCACGACATCCGTGTCCCCATGAACGGCGTGCTCGGCATGGCCAACCTGTTGCTCGAATCCGGCCTCACGCCCCAACAACAGGAACTCGCCCGCTCCGTCGTCGAAAGTGCCGAGAGCGTCATCACGCTCACCGACGAACTGCTCGATCTCGCCAAGATCGAGGCCGGCAAGCTCGAGATCACCCCCCAAGCCACCGACCTCGGCAGCCTCCTCGACGAACTGCTCCGCGGCCACGCCGCCCGCGCCGCGGAGAAAGGGCTCGATCTCTACTGCGACCTCGACCCGATGCTTCCGGCCGAGATCACGACCGATCCCATGCGCCTGCGGCAGATCCTCGGCAACCTGCTCAGCAACGGCCTCAAGTTCACCGACCGCGGCGAAGTCTTCCTCCACGCCGGCTTCGAACCTTCTCCCGACAACCCCAACGTCGGCGAACTGCGCTTCTCCGTGCGCGACACCGGCATCGGCATCCCGCAGGAGAAACACGACCACCTTTTCAAGGCCTTCAGCCAGGCCGACTCCTCCATCTCCAGCCTCTACGGCGGCACCGGACTGGGCCTCGCGACCAGCCGCCGCATCGCCGACCTGATGGGGGGGCGCCTCTGGTTCGAGAGCGTGCCCGGCCACGGCAGCACTTTCCACCTCGCACTCCCGTATGAGCCCGTCAACGGCTCGAAACCCCCGACCTGGACCCAGAAGAACATCAAGGTCGACGGCCGCGACATCCTGATCGTCGAGGACAACCCGAACCTCGGCGGCGTGCTGCGCAGCTGGATCACACGCTGGGGGGGGCGTCCCCGCACCATTGATGCCCCGGATATCGTGCCCTGGCTCGAGTCCGGCGGGCGCTGCTCGGTCGCGCTCATCGACTTCGACCTGCCCCACGCCAACGGCCTCGCCGCCCTGCGCACCCTCAACCAACAGAAGGCGCCCCCGCGCTGCCTCATCATCACCGCCCGCCCGCCCGAGGCCAAACATAACCTCGAGCACTGCGACATCCTCCTCAAACCCCTCTTCCCCGAAACCCTTCTGGAGTGCCTGTGCCGCCCCCCGCGCGCCGCGCCCCAGAGAACCGTCGCCCCGGCGCCCCCTCCTGCCGCCAGTCCCGCCATCCCGGCCGCCAACACCACGGCCCCGGCGCCGGCCACCCCGGCCCCGGTCGCACCCGCACGCCCCGCCACTCCGCCGCGGGCCCGCGTCATCGTCGCCGACGACGACCTCGTGAACCAGAAGGTCATGCGCACCTATCTGGAGCGCCTCGGCTGCGAAGTACGGCTGGCCTCCAACGGCGTCGAAGCCCTCACCCTCGTCGCCGCCTACCCCTGCGATGTGCTCTTCCTCGACATCATGATGCCGCGCATGGACGGCATGCAGACCGTGCGCGAGATCCGCCGCCACGAGAACGACGAACACGCCGCCGGCCGCCCCACCCGCCGCCTGCCCATCGTCGCCATCACCGCCAAGGTCATGCCCGGCGACCGCGAGGCCGGCCTCGCCGCCGGCTTCGACGATTACGCGACCAAGCCGATCAACGACACCCGGCTGCGCGAGTCCCTGCAGAAGTTCGTCCCGAGCTTCCAACCACCCGGCCCGCTCGCCGCCGGCGCCCCCATGCTGGCCGCCGCCACGCAAAACCCGTTGATCGAACGTTCCCGGATCGACGAGCTCAGCTCGGGCGATGCCGACACCGCCCGCGAGATCGCCGCCCTGCTGTTCGAGCGCATGGAGCTGCTCCTGCCCGAACTCGAGCGCACCCTCGCCGCCGGCGACCTCACCGAGGCCCGCCGCCACGCCCACACCGGCGCCGGCTCCTGCGCCACCTGCGGCATGATGCAGGCCCAGAATGTGATGCGCCGGCTGGAACGCTCCATCGAGGCCGGGCAACTCGAGCACACCCACGAGCTCATCGCCGAAGCCCGGCGCGTGCTCGCCGCCACCCGCACCGCCCTCAACGAGCTGTTGCCCGGTTGACCGCCGCGCCTAGCGTGTATCCGCCACTCTCCTGCCCGCCCACCCCGCTCCGCCCGCGCCCATCCTTGCCATGAAAAAGGTCCTGATCATCGACGACGACCAGTTCATCCTGAAGGTCTACCAGAAGAAGTTCGAGACCGAGGGTCTCGTCGTCGAGGTGGCCGCCGACGGCCCCTCCGCCCTCTCCGCCCTGCGCGCCAGCGTGCCCGCCCTCATCCTGCTCGACCTCATGCTGCCCGGCATGAACGGCGTCGAGCTCCTCGGCCACATCCGCACCCTGCCCAATTGCGGCGAGATCCCCGTCATCGTCTTCTCCCACAGCTTCGACGAGAAGCTCATCGACGCCGCCCGCGCCGCCGGGGCGATCCAGTGCCTCAACAAGAACAGCGTCAGCCCCAACCGCCTGCTCGAGATCGTGCGCGCCGCCCTCGCCGCCCCCTCGGCCGCCCCCCGCCCGGCCCCGTCCGTCGCCGTGCAGCCGGTCGCCGAACCGGCGGGCCCGGGAAGCCGCGCCGAGACCCGCGCCGCCCTCGCCCGCGACGCCGCCGCGATCGAGACCCGCCTCAACACCCAGCTGCAGGCCTTCGCCGCCTCCGCCGTCGGTCCCCAACGCGCCACGACACTCACCCCCCTGCGCACCAGCTTCGAGCGCCTCGCCCGCGACGCCGACCTCGCGCACCTGCCCCGCCTCGTGCTGCTCGCCCGCGCCATCGTGCTGATGCTCGCCGACCTCCACGAGCACCCCGACGAGATCACCGCCCTGAGCTTCCGCACGCTCGCCCGCGCCGTCGAGGTCATCCCCACGCTCTTCGTGCCCCGCCCGGGGCAGGACAGCGAGGCGCCCACGCTGGCGCTGGTCGTGCATCCGCAACGCGGCGTCGCGCCGTTGCTCGCCGAGGCGCTGCGCCAGGCCGGCCAGCCGGCGGTCGCCTTCCGCGACGCCCCCTCGGCCCTCGCCTTCGTCGAGGACAACCCGGTCGAGCTCCTGATCGCCGACCTCGATCTGGCGCAACCGGCCGGCGGCGACATCGTCCGCCGCAGCCAGTCGATCCCCGGCCGCGCCCACATGCCCGCCGTGCTGCTGAGCAACCAGCCGCCCAATGCCACCACGGTGCCCAACTTCCTCGTCGCGCATCAGGTGCTCAACTACCCCTTCACCGCCGACGAGGTCGTCGTCAGTGCCATCGTCCGTCTCGTCAAGCGCGCCTGAACCCGCCGCAGGCCTGCGGCTCTTCCTGGCGATCGAGGCCCCGGCGGCGCTCGTCGCCGCGCTCGGCGACCTGCGCGAACCGCTCGGCGGTTGCGCGTGGACCCCGCCCGAGCGGCTCCACCTCACGCTCCGGTTTATCGGCGAGATCCCGCCGGCGCTGCTCCCGCCCCTGCGCGAGCGGCTCCGGACGATCCGGGGCCCGCGCTTCGTGTTGCGCGTGGCGGGCGTCGGCGTGTTTCCGCCGCTCGGTACGCCGCGCGTGCTCTGGTGCGGCGTCGGCTCCGGGCAGCCCCGACTCCTCGCCCTGCACCGCCAGCTCGACGACGTGCTCCACGGTCTGGGTCTGCCGGGGGATCCGCGAGTATTCGTGCCGCACATCACGCTCGCCCGCCTCGGCGCGGCGCCCCCGGAGCGGGTCGCCGCCTGGCTGCACCGCCGGCGCGAGTTCGCGGCCGAGCCGTTCCCGGTCGAAGGTTTCGCGCTCTTTGCGAGCGAGCTGCGGCCGGGAGGTGCGGTGCACACATGGCTCGAGCCGTATGCGCTCGGTGCCTCTTGAGGCACCCACACGGAACCGACGCCCTGCGGCGTCCTGCATGCGGCACAATGGGCCGGCCGCGGGACCCGGCGGCCGGGCCGCGCCTCGACCGCTGATCGGGGTGGTGCGGAAGTGCGCCGGCGTCGCCGCCGCGCGGCTCTGACTCCGACGCACAACCACCGGAAACGGCAGACCCGGCGCGCGGCCGGGTCTGCGGAAAACCGGAGGCGTCGGGAACGGGTCAGCCAGCGGCGGGGGCCGGCGCCGCGGCCTCGCCCTTGATGCTGGCCTTGGCCTGGTCGAGCGTCTCGAAGAACGTCCAGTTCTTCGTATCCTCGAACCCCTTGCACTCCTTGATCACGACCGCGTTGCCCACGAGCACGTACTGGATCGAGACCTCCGAGCAGGACTGCATGAACTGGAAGAGCAGCTTGATCACCGCCATGTCGAGCGCCTTGAGCGGGCTCACGTCGATGATCGCGCGGTTCACGCCGGTGTCGACCGCGCCCGAGACCTTGGCCTTCATGTAGCCGGTCACCTCGTTGATCGTCACGTTGGTGGTGTTCTCGGGCAGGCGCATGATCAGCGTGCCCTCCTCGATCGCGAAATAGCGCAGCGAGGTGTCGAGGTTCATCGCCTTGGCCATGCGGCTCTCCAGCTCGGAGAACTCGATCGGCTTGGTGATGATCGCCGAGAAGCCCACCTGCTGCGCCTGCTGCTGCGCCGCGGTCTCGGTCTTCACCACGAGGGCGAAGACCGGGGTGAACTTCGTCTTGATGTTGGTCCGCAACATCCGGAAGAGCGTGAAACCGCCGTCCTCCGGCAGCGACAGGCTGGAGAGCACGAGGTCGGGGATCGTGCGGCCGCAGAAATCGATCGCCTCGCCGGTGGTGCTGACGCCGTGCACCCGCCACGGGGTGTGCTTCAGCCCCTCCTGGATCTGCTGCACGATGGCGGGTTTGTCCTCCACCACCAGGATGTCGGCCGGATCGAAGATTGTCTTCAACCGCTGGTTCGCCTCGCTCAACGGCTTGATGTCGATGATCCGCATCACCTTCTCGACCAGCAGCTCCTCCTTGAACGGCTTCACGATGTAGTCGCGCACACCGATCTTCGCGATCTTGAGCACATGCTCGCGACCGCCCTCGGCGGTGAGCATCACGACCGGGATGCTCTTGAGCAAAGGGTCGGACTTGAGCTTGGTGAGCATCTCCACGCCGTCCATCACGGGCATGGTGATGTCCAGCAGCACCACGTCGGGCGCCTCCTTCGCGGCCACCGCCAGACCCTCGACGCCGTTGGCAGCCTCGAGAATATCGCAGTCGAAACTCTTGAACGCCTTCTTGACGATGATGCGGACGGTTTTGGAGTCGTCCACGGTGAGGATCTTGTAGCGCATGGAAAGAAGGAGTCGGTTTACTCGTTGTACTGCAGGAGCAGGTCGGCGGTCATCTTCCGGCCGTCGGCCTCGAACTGGTAGACATGGCGCAGGGCGTTGGTCGCCGGTTCGATGGTGAAATTGCTGCCGCGCAGGATGGAGGGGATGGTGAGGTTGCAGGGCAGGCCCATGTCGCACAGGGCGTTCTTGAAGCCGCCCACCGTCATGTTCGTGAGCTCGCCGACCGCGTCGTTCACGACCTCGTCGCCCTCGGCCTCGATGTCGTCGAGCGAGAGGCCCACGAGTTTGCTCGTGACCAGCTTCGCGAACTCGCTCTCGAGGTGCAGGTAGATCAGGCCGTTGACATCGCCGATGAAACCCACCGCGCCGACCACCAGCGGCGAATTCTGGCTGAGCGGCGGCGGTTCCACCCCGGGATGATCGTCCGACACCCAGACCAGTCGCGAATTGAGCGCCAGCATGGTGATGAGCACGTCGGACATCGCTTTGTTCACCAGATCGCGAAGGACGGTGTCGGAGATGGGAGCGGCGCTTGGCA
>DAOOFR010000058.1:0-18787 GCA_035415285.1 Opitutaceae bacterium | reverse complement strand
ACCATCCTCCCGCCCAGCCCCCTCAATGCCCTCGCCTATGGGATGGCTGTGGTCTCCGACCGGACACCTCCGACTCCAGCCGTGACCGCCGGCTCACGTACTCCGGCGTCCAGTCAGAGACTGGACCTATTCGCAGACTGCATGACCACTGCTGAGACGCAGGGGCTGTCCTCGCCCCCCCGCTTCATCGGCGCACCCAGTGAAAGCGACGACTCCTCCGGGGGACCGTGCGGCGGATCATCGGGCCGATCATCCGGCAGCAGAACCGGCCGGCTCTTCCAGTTTGCCTCACCTATCCGAAACTCCACGATCGCCGTCATGCTTACCCTGCGCACGCTCCTCGCCTCGATCACCCTCGTCGCCGGCCTGCTGGTCGTCGGTTGCAGCCACGCCCCCAAGGCCCAGCGGCCGACCGGCCCCGGTATCGGCGGAACGGTGATCTACATCACCAACACCAAGCTGCCCGACGATGCCACGATCGAGGTTCGCCTGAGCAGCCTCGACCGCGAGGGACGGGGAGAGCGCGAGGTCGCCAACGCCGCCTTCCCCAAGCCCGTGTCCATGCCGCTGGAGTTCTGGCTGCCCTACCAGCCCGGGCTGATCAGCCAGCGCGAGGCCTACGGCATCGAGGCGAAGATCGTCTCCAACGGTAGGATACTCTTCGCCTCCGGGCGGCCGGTTCCGGTCCTGACGCGGGGCAACCCCAAGCAGGTCGAGGTCGTGGTCGTCCCGGCGCGCTAGGCCCGGGCT
The DNA here is from genome assembly GCA_035415285.1 of Opitutaceae bacterium. Classification (GTDB taxonomy): domain Bacteria; phylum Verrucomicrobiota; class Verrucomicrobiia; order Opitutales; family Opitutaceae; genus CAJCBL01. The sequence continues at coordinate 18,037 of DAOOFR010000058.1, read as the reverse complement.
CTGTCTCCGTTTCTTAGCGACACGGCGCGGTCTCCCGCCGGGCGAACCGCCGCCCGCGCGGCGCCCCGGCTTCCGTCGTCTATTTCAGGAAGGACGGCAGCTTCTCGTTGGCGATCGTCTGCTCGAAGCTTTCGCGGGCGTTGACCAGCTCGAAGCTCGAGCCCTGCACCATCACCTCGGCGGCGAGCGGACGCGAGTTGTAGCGGCTGGCCATCGCGAAGCCGTAGGCCCCCGCGCTCATGAACGCCAGCAGCTCGCCCTCGCCCACCTGCTGGAGCGTGCGGTCCTTGGCGAAGGTGTCGCCGCTCTCGCAGATCGGCCCGACGATGTCGGCGGTGAGCGCGGGCCGGGCGGCGTCGCGCGCGAGCGGCACGATCTCGTGGTACGCCTCGTACATCGCCGGGCGCACGAGGTCGTTGAAGCCGGCGTCGACGACGAGGAAGTTCCGCCCGTGCCCACGTTTCAGGTACTCGACGCGGGTGAGCAGCACGCCGGCGTTGCCCACGAGGAAGCGGCCGGGCTCGAGCAGGATCTTCAGGCCGAGGCCGCGCAGGGCCGGCGCGAGGGTGGCGCCGTAGAGCTCCGGCGTGAGCGGGCGCTCGGCGGCCGGCCGGGCCTCCCACCAGGGCTGCGCGCCGCTGGCAAGCGCGTCCTGGTAGACCACGCCGATGCCGCCCCCGAGGCTGAAATACTGGATACCGTGGCGGTCGCGCAACTGGGCCGCGAAGGGCACGAGCCGCTCCACCGCGGCGGCGAACGGCCCCACGCTGGTGATCTGCGAGCCGATGTGGATCTGCACGCCGCGGAGCTCGACGTTCTTGAAACGCGCGGCGGCCTCGTAGACCTGCGCGGCCGCTGGCAGGGGCACGCCGAATTTGTTCTCGCTGCGGCCGGTGGTGATCTTGGCGTGCGTGCCGGCGTCGACGTCGGGGTTCACGCGGAGCGCGATGGGCGCCTTGCGGCCCAGCAGGCCGGCGATGTGGTTGATGCGCGCCAGCTCCGGCTCGCTCTCGACGTGGAAACCGTAGACGCCCGCCTCCAGCGCGAGGCGGATCTCCGCCTCGGTTTTGCCCACGCCGGCGAACACGCTGCGGCCCGCGTCGCCGCCGGCCGCGAGTACCCGGCGCAACTCGCCGCCGCTCACCAGATCGAAACCCGCGCCGAGCCGCGCGAACTGCCGCAGGACCGCGAGACTCGAGTTGGCCTTCATCGCGTAGCACAGGCGCACATCGAGCCCGGGCAGCGCGGCGAGCAGGCGGCGGTAGTTGGCCTCCATCGTCCCGGCGCTGTAGACGTACGTCGGCGTGCCGTGGAGCCGAGCGACCGCCGCGAGATCGACGGACTCGCAGTGGAGGGCATTGCCGACGTAGTGGAACAGGTGCATCGCGATTAACAAAAGCGGGTTAAAGCGGGTTTCGCCGCCAAGTTTTACCTTGAGAAACGGCCCAAAAGGACGAAAGCAGAAGGGCAATGATTCATTGGCTGTCAACCGTGCTGCGTCGCCCCGCCTTCCGGGCGGACCCGCGTCTGCACGGTCGTCGTGGCGTCACCCGCACGCAGAACAGCCAGTTTCTCAGCTTCCTCCACGACAGCGGCTTCCGCCGGGTCAACCCCGACCACTACGAGCGTGCGCTGCGGCGCCGGCGCACGGCGATGGCCGTGTTCACCTGGACCGCCGTGGCCGGGTTCGCCTGGGTCGTGATCGAGAGCGCCCAGGCGTTGTCGATGTTCTGAGCGGGCGGCCAGCCCGGCCCCCGCCCGCACCGCTCGCACGGGTGTTCATCGCGCCACGACCGCACCGCGGCTCGCCCAATGGAACCGTCTGACCCGCGCTCGGTCGCATCCACGTGCCACACCCCGCCGCTCGACCTGCCTTGGTTGCACCGGCCGGCCCCGCCGCCCAAGATCCTCCCTCGATGAAGCGTCTCCTCCTGCTCCCGATCCTGCTCGGCGCCGAGCTCACCGCCTTCGCCGACCCTTCGCCCAGCGAATTGGTGCGGGAGAAACTTCCCGCCTACTCGCCCGAAGAGCACGCCCGGATCGTCGCCGAAGAGGAGGCGCGAGAACGAGCCCGGGCCGCCGCCCGCGCCGCTGCCGAGGCCGACCCCGACCTCGTCGTGCTGCCCGACATGACCGTGCTCGAGAAGGCGGAGCGCCGCATGGCGGAGGAGTCCCTCTACCGCAAGGGCGCCTACGACAAGGAGCTCGTGAAACGGGAGCTCTCGGCGTTCGATCGTTATTTCCTCAACCGTGTCACCATCCCCTTCCTCGGCGTCAGCAAGGAAGCCCGCGCCCGCCAAGCCTACCTCGACCGCAAGAACGCCGAGCTGCAGGACCGCATGGCGCGACTCAACCGCCTCGTCTCCCGGCTCGATTCCGCCGAGGCCCGCGAGTTCCGCGAGGTCCTGCGCGATGCCAACCTCGACAACTCCAACTCCAACAAGGAAGCCGCCCGCGCCACCAGCGCCCGCGGCGGCTCCGGCGGCAAGAACGGGCAGTAGCCGCCGCGATGCACGAGCCGGAGCGTGCGAGCAGGCACCGTCCGCTGCCGGAGCTGAACGCCTCCGCTCCGCTTGCAAGAGGCACCGCCCCGCAACGGGCTTGACCCTCCCGACAAACGCCGCTGCCCTTCCCACGCCTTCACTGGCCCCCGCGGGCGTAGTTCAGTGGTAGAACGCCAGCCTTCCAAGCTGGCTGCGAGGGTTCGATTCCCTCCGCCCGCACCACTTCGAATCCGGGGCCGCGACCGCACAGCAGGCTCGGATGCGCCGGCCCCGACCGCAAAACCCGACGCCCCTCGCCGTCGACCCCGCCTCACCAGGCCACCGTCAGCGCCGCGCTGCCGCGAAACCCGCGCTCGCCGGCCAACACCCGACCGACCGTGACCTGCAGCGAACAGCGCCCGGCCCAGCCGAACCGCAGTCCGGTGTCGACCTCGTACCCCGGCCGGAGTCGGTGCCCCGTGACAAGCTCCCCGGCCACGTCGACCGCGGGCCCGCCGGAGAACTCCCGCACCGCAACGCCGCTCAGCCACCAGGCAAGACGACGGTCGCCGCGCCGGAGGAGCACCCGCCCGACCTGCGCCCCGAGTTTCGCCCAACAAGCGTGCCCACGTTCCACCGACACAGCCGCCCCCAGCTCATCGCGGAAGGCGCTCCGGCCGATCCGGCTTGCCGCGAGCTGCCCGTGCGGGGCCACCGTCCAGCCCGCCCCGAGCGACAGCGGCACGCCGACCTCCAGCGCGCCGGCCACCACCGTGCCCCGGTGGCGCTGCGCCAAGCTGCGTCCGAGGTAACCGGGCACGGTGTTGTCGAACCACAGCCGGCCGTGGAGCACGGAGCCGCTGGCATACCACGGGAAGCGCTCGGCGGACGGCCGGCGATAGATCGCGTAAAGTCCGCCAACATTGCCGTCGATGCGGCCGGCGACGCCGCTGCGCTCGTCGCGCTGGCGCAGCGTGGAACGCCCCACCACCACGCCGGCCCGCACCCGTGCCGTCGCCGCGGAGCCGGCCAGCGTCCATCCGCAGCCGAGCAGGACACTCTCCCCGCGGGCGGCGATCTCGCCATCCGGAAGCGGGCGGTAATCGGTATCTACCGTCGAAACACGCAGCCAGCTCTCGGCTCCGTTCTCCGCGCCGGCCGCGCCGGAGTCGTCGCGGAGGGCGGTGTCGCGCAGTTGGGCGCCCAGCCCGCCGACGAGCTCGCGGTTGAGCTTCTGCGCGCCGGTCATCGCCACCACATAGCTCCCGAGGTAGTCCGGCGCGTGGAGCGCATAGACGAGCCAGTCGTTGTCGCGGGAATTGAGCCAATACTGCCCGGCCCCGCCGGCGCGAAACTCGGCGCCGGCCTGCATGGGCGAGGTGAGGCCGGCGAGCATTCGCGTACCGGCCGGCACGGAGGCGACATAGAGGCCAGTGAGCGGACTGCCCCACGCCGCGAGCACCGCGAGTTGGTCGCGAGTCGCGTCGGGCGAGAGGTAGCCCTCGCTCCACCACGCGCCGAGCCGGCGCGAGGGTTCGTTGGGATGACCGCGCCGAAAGAGCAGCGTCGCCTCCGTCGTCTCGACGATGCGCAACTGCGTATCCGTCTGGCCCGCCGCTCCGGTGAACGAGTAGAAATTGCCGTAGTCGTAGCCACCGGCCGCGCTCGCCGGGGCGAACCAGGTGAAGCCGGCATCGACGAGGATGAGGCGCTTCTGCTCCAGCAGCATGGCGGTAACGCCGGGTAGCACATTCACCGCGTTGCCCTGCTGATACGTGGAGCCGTTCGCGGCGCGGATCTGCGCGTCGACGGCGGCGAGATCGGCGTTCCAGTCGGCCTGCGCCGGCGTCGGCCGCAGGAGGGCTGAGGCGGCGAGGATCAGGAGGGCAACGGACTTGAGCGGTCTCATCGTGCAGGGCGCGATCTCACTCTGGGATCGGCGTCGGTTCTAGAAACGGAATCGCAGGCCCAGATTGCCACCGTAGCGGGTCACCTGCGGATTGCCGATCACCACCGAGCCCGTGACGTGGAGTGCGACCCGCGAACCGAGGCGGTAGGCGGCGCTGAGCGTGGCGAAGGCCCAATCGGCGGATACCGGAGTGGCGGCGGCAACAAACGGGGCGGTCTCGATCGTGGTGAGCGCGGCCGTCACCTCGCGGTACCGGCCGGCCCAGTCGTGCTGCCATGCGGCGTCGGCCGTCAGTCGCCAGTTGCCGAGTTCCACCGCCGCGCGCCAGCCGAGCTGGCCGATGGCCGCTTTGCGCGTCTGGCCGCCGAAGGCGAGGGCGGTGACGCCGCTCGTGCCGGTCTCGGTGAAGCCGTCGAGGTGAACCTGCTGCAGCACCACACCCACCACCGGCCCGGTGGTGACCGCCCCCACGCGGAAGTCGCGTCCGCCGCGCACGGCGATGGCGAGGGTGTGGCCATCGGTGTCGGCGCGGTTGCGGTCGGTGAAGAGCCCGAGAGGCACCGGGCGCTCGATGCGACCCTGCAACAGGCCCGCGGTCGCGACGGCATCGCCCCACCAGTGTCCATACCGGGTGGCGACGTAGAGACTCACCGCCTCGTCCAGTTGGTTGCAATGGCCGCCGGTCGAGAAGCGCTGGTGCTGGCCGCCGACGCTGAGCGCAGTGCCAAGGAGCGTGCCGCCGGCGGTCGCGTAGTCGAAGCCGACGGTGCCGCCGAACGGATTGGCAGTGAGCCGCGGGAGTCCCGGGGCGTTGCCCAGCCGCTGGGCGCTGGCACCGGCCGAAAACCAGGCGCTGGTGGTCTGCGGCCCGCGCGCCGGCACGGAGTGCTCGATCTGCGACTGCAGCGACGCCGTGCGCGACAACCCGCTCTGCACCGCGCTCTCCGCGACCAGCGAGACCAGGCTCGGGGCGGTGAGCAGGCTGTAGATGTAGTCTGCCTCGATCTGCTGCCCCGCCGTGGTCATGTGTGCGCCGTCGATGAAGAGGAAAGTTCGATCCTGCTCCGGCGAAAGCATGGCCGAAGTCGTCAGAAGCGCGCTGACGTGACTTGGTGCATTCGCTGCCAGCACCGACTCGGCGGTGAATCCAAACCGGGCAGGGTGATGGACCACGTGCTTGAAAACGCTATCCATGTCGGCAGGGATGAAGTTCACGCCCGCCCCGATGAGGCGCGACCACATGGCTGAGTTGTATGAAGTCAGCTCTTTGTAGGTGGCGGCTGCGCTTGCGGGCAGTTCCCCTCCGGGGCCGGCCATCACGGCATACATAAACGAATTCGGTACCACAATGAGGCGGGCGCCGGCCGCTTGCAGCGAGGCCACCTCCGGGGCGAGGCTGGCGGCCAGTCCGCCAAGATAATCGGGGTTTGCGGCTCCCCAGGCGGCGCCCTGTTTGAGAACCCAGATCAGGTCGTTGTTGCCAGTGCCGATCACGTAGAGGCCGCGGGAATTCGCGGTGCCACTGGCGGAGGCCAGGTAGTGCTTGAGCTGATCGACGGTCGCGACGTTGCCGAGGGCATCGGTCAGCGTGTGGGCGCCGCCATTGGCGAAGTTGGTGCCGCCACCGCCGAGCGGGGCGGCGCTCAGGCCAAAACGTTCTGCCAGCAGGGTGGAGTACATTGTCCCCGGTCCGGCGAAACCGCCCTTGGCGCCGGCAGCGACGGCGGCGGCGACCGCCTGATCCATGGCCGGAATGCCGGTCGGGTTGTAGCGGAAGTAGCCGGTATCGAGGGTGCTGTCTCCGAAGGCGATGAACTGGTCGAATCCTGCGTCACCTCGCACGCGAGGGCCAAGAAAAGCCGAGAGGGTAACAAGTGCGATCCAGATGCGGCTGGGCTTCATTTTCGAGAACACTGGGCACCGCGAAGCGCAACGCGGGAGCGACCGCAAGCAGGATGCCCGTGGCCGCCCCACCAATCGGCCCTCGCGCCGAGTTGTTGACTCCTTTCCCGCCCGGTTCTCGCCGTCGTCCTCGGCACGCGGCTTCACCGGATCAAGGAGGTGACGGCGGGGCCCTGCACCACCGTCGCCCCAACACACTGGGGTGCGCACCCTACGATGATCCGCACGCCACAACGCCGCCGGATCGGGACTACATTGAGGAGTTTCGCCCGCTCGCGAAACCTCCGCTCCCAGCGTAAAGTCTTTCCGTCACCGTGATCTCACCGACTCCGACTCCCAGTTCCGCCAACGCCGTCGCGCGCGCCCAGGAAGGCATGCGGCGCGGGTTGGCCCGCTTCGGCACTGCCGCGGAGGAGATCTCCCGCGGCAACCTCGACCCGAGCAACGTCGTCGGGCAGATCGAAGGCCAGCGCACCTACGAGATGAACGCCGCCGTCGTCCGCACCGCCGACGAGATGCTCGGCACCCTGCTCGACATCAAGGTCTGAGCACTCCGCGCCGGACGCCTCGGCGGCCCCTCCCGTGCGCCGCCGCCACCGCGCCTACCGCGTTGCCGGTTCCGGCCGGCGTCCCCACCGCGCCGCCAGCACGCCGCAGATCAGCAGCTGCATCGGGTGGTAGATCAGGATCGGCAGCAGGATGAAGCTCAGCCCGGGATTCCCCGCGAAGATCAGCTGCGCCATCGGCACCCCCGACGCCAACGTCTTCTTCGAGCCGCAGAACACCGCCGTGATCCGGTCCTCGAGCGGGAAGCCGCCCGCGCGCCCGAGCGCGTTCGTCACCAGGAACAGGAGCCAGAACAGCACCAGGCAGCCCGCCAACGTCGCCGCCACCAGCGCCACCCCGCGCCCGGCCCACACGCCCCACTGCACCGAGTCGCAGAACGACGTGTAGACCAGCAGCAGGATCGTGCTGCGGTCGACGCGGCTCACGAGCTTGCGGTGCCGCGTCACCCGCTCCGCCAGCCATGGCCGCGACAACTGCCCGAGCGCCAGCGGCACCAGCAGCCAGCACACGAGATCGAGCACGACTGCGCCGACCGGGAACGCCTGCCCCGCCGTCTGCAACCGCCAGCTCACCCACAGCGGCGTGAGGAACACCCCGAGCAGGCCGGACAGCGTCGCATTGAACACCGCCGCCGACACGTTGCCGCGCGCCAGCACCGTCATCGCCACCGACGACGACACCGTCGACGGCAGCACGCACAGGTAGAAGAACCCAAGCTGCAGGTCCGCCGGAATCCAGCGCCCGGCGACAGCCAGCAGCGCCAACCCCAGCAGCGGGAAGATCACATACGTGCTCGCCTGCACCACCAGGTGCAACGGCCAGCGCAACGTGCCCGCCTTCAGCGCCGCGAACGGCAGCCCCGCGCCGTGCAGGAAGAAGATCACCGCCACGCCCAGCTTGTTGAGCAGCTCCGGCTGCAGCCAGCCGCCCTTCGCGCCCGGCGACGGAAAGGCGAAGGCCAGGCCGACCGCGGTCGCCATTCCGAGCAAGAACCAGTCGATCTTCGGGCGCATGAAACCCGCCACTGTGCCGCGCGCCCCGTCGTCGGCAAGAGCCCGCGCTTCTCCGGCCGTCGCTGGACCGCACAGCGATTCAGCCAACCTTGATCCACCTGAAGCCGCATCGCCCCTCCGCCTACTTCCGCCTTCCGCCTCCAGCCTTCCGCCTTCAGCCTTCCGCCTTCCGCCTTCCCCATGAACCTCCTGCTCTTCACCCGCGACGAACTCGGCCATGCCCTGGCGCCCGCCGATCCGCGCGCGCGCCATCTGCGCACCGTCCTGCACCGCGCCGTGGGTGAGGAGTTCGACCTCGGCGTGGTCGATGGTCCGCGCGGCAAGGGCCGCGTCACCGCCCTGCCGGCCGATGGCTCGGTGGAGTTCGCCGCCACGCTCGGCGCCGAGCCGCCACCGCTGCCGCCGCTGCACCTCGTGCTCGGACTTCCGCGACCGCAGACCGCGCGCAAGATCCTCCAGGAGTGCACCGCGCTCGGCGTCGGCGCGCTGCATTTCGTCGCCACCGGCCGCGCCGACCCCAACTACGCGCAGAGCACGCTCTGGTCCTCGGGTGAGTGGCGCGAGCACCTCGTCGAGGGCGCGCAACAGGCGTTCTGCACGCGGCTGCCCGTCGTCACCTCGGGCCGGCCACTCGCCGCCTCGCTCGCCGATCTTCCCGCCGGCGCCCTCCGCCTCGCCCTCGACAACTACGAGGCCACCGCCGGCCTGGCCGACATCGCTCTCCCGGCCGCGCCCACGGCCGCCGTGCTCGCCCTCGGCCCCGAACGCGGCTGGGACACCGCCGACCGCGCCACACTGCGCGCCGCCGGCTTCACGCTCGTACACCTCGGGCCGCGGGTCCTGCGCGCGGAGACCGCCACCGTCGCTGCCGTCGCCATCCTCAAGGCGCGCCTCGGCTGGCTGTAGGGTCGTCACCCGTCCATGCTGCGCATCCTCTCCGATCTGCACTTCCGCGACGCCGCCACGCGCCTCCGCCGGCTCAAGGATCTGGAGCCGCTGCTGGCGGGCGTGGACGAGCTCTGGCTCAACGGCGACACCTGCGACAACCAGACCGGGATGTGCGCCGAGGACGTCGAGACGATCCGCCGTTTCTTCCGCTCGCGTGTGCCCGTCGTTCATTTTCTCACCGGCAACCACGACCCCGACATCTCCACCGACCACTGGTGCGCCACTCCGGACGGACGGGTCTGCGCGACGCACGGCGATGCCTTCTTCGCGGGCGCCATTCCGTGGAGCCGCCAACGCGGCGTGCTCGACGCGCGCATCCGCGCCGCCATGTCCGGCCACCCCGAACTGGACGACGACACCCTCGACGGTCGGCTCGCCCTGCACCGGATCGCCTGCACCGGGTTGCCGCGCGAGTGTGATCCGGAAAACCCGAGCCGCCTGCATCGCCTGCGCCGCCTGGTCACGGAGTTCTGGCCGCCGCGCCAACCCCTCGCGATGCTCCACGCGTGGCGCTCGCTGCCCGACCGCATCGCCGCCGTCGCGCCGCGATGGTTTCCCCGCGCCCAGGTCGTCGTGACCGGCCATGTGCATTTTCCCAAGGTCTGGCAGCGCGGCGCGCTGACTGTCATCAACACCGGTGCGTTCACCGGCCCGCTCGGCGCCTACGTCGTCGATGTGGCCGGCGATCGTGTCGCCGTGCATCGTCTCAAGCTGCGCCGCGGCCGCTGGCAGCCCGGCCATCTGGTCGGCGAAATGCAATTGCGGCCGGCCTGAACCCAGGCCGGCTCGGCCACCACCGCGTCACGCCACCGCCACGCGCCGGTAGAAGCAGGCGGTCGCCGCGCGGGCATCGCCGCCGCCAAGGCGTTTCACGCACTCCCAGCCCGGTTCGACCAACTGCAGTTCGCCCGGCATCTCGAAGACCGCCAGGCCCTCGCGGCCGGGCAGGAGCAGCCGGTCGAACTGCGCGAAGATCCGCGACGCATTCTCCGCGATCATCGCGTACGGCGGATCGCAGAACACGAGCCCGGCGCGCGCGCCGTCGGGCGGCGTCCACGTGAGCGCATCGGCCTTGCTCACGGTGCAGGCGCGTTCGTCGGCCCGCAGGCTTTTCGCCACCGCGGCGAGATTCGTGCGCAGGCATTCCAGCGCCTCGCGGCCCTGCTCGACGAATACGCCGCCAACCGCGCCACGGCTCCACGCCTCCAAACCGTAGGAACCGCTGCCGGCGAAGAGATCGACGAAGCGCACGTCGACAACCAGCGCGCCGAGACTCGAGAAGATCGATTGCCGCAGCCGGTCCATGGCCGGTCGGGTCGCGTCGCCTTTCGGGACGCGCAACGGGATGCCGCGGGCATTGCCACCGGTGATGCGCATGCCCGAGCCAAACCCGGCCAGCCCCCGCCGCGCAAGCTCCCGCAACGCCACGCCCGCGGGACCGGGCCCGATGCTCCGCTCGTGATGACGCCGTAGCCGGGATCCACTGCGGGACAGCAAGATATCCCGTGTAGGGGGCGAGCTTGCTCGCACCGTCCGGATGTCGCTTAGGCCGAAGCGGTGCGGCGCGAGCTCGCACCCTACGCCGACTGCCTGCTCAGCCCGCGAAGAACTTGATGGCCGCCTCGACCGCGTCGACGAGGCACTCGACCTCGGCGTGCGTATTGTAGAGATGGAAACTCGCTCGGGCCGAGGAGCTCAGCCCGAGCTTCTTGTGCAGCGGCATCGTGCAATGGTGGCCGCCGCGGATCGCGATGCCGCGCTCGTCCAGGAAGGTGGAGAGGTCGTGCGCGTGCACCCCGTCGATCACGAACGTGACCAGGCCGGTGCCGCCCTCCGCCGGGCCGAGCAGCCGCACGCCGGGCAGCGCGCCCAGCCCGCGCCGGGCGAGCGCGACCAGCTCGGCGTCATGCTGATGGATACGTTCGCGGCCGACGGCGCAGAGGTAGTCCATCGCGGTGTGCAGGCCGATCGCCTCGGCGATCGACGGCGTGCCGGCCTCGAAACGCATCGGCGGCGCCTTGTAGGTGCTGCGGTCCCAGCGGACGATCTCGATCATCTCGCCGCCGCCGTGGAATGGCGGCATCGCCGCGAGCAGATCGTAACGGCCGTAGAGCACACCGCTGCCCGTCGGCCCGAGCATCTTGTGGCCGGAGCAGACGAGGAAGTCGCACCCGATCGCCTGCACGTCGACCGGCAGGTGGCCGGCGCTCTGCGCGGCGTCGATGATCGTGGTGATGCCCTTGGCCCGCGCCCGACGGCAGAGATCGGTGACGGGGTTGACGCAGCCGAAGACGTTCGAGACGTGGGTGAACGAGAAGAGCTTCACGTCGGGCGTGAGCAGGCGATCGAGGGCGTCGGCATCGAGCTTGCCCTCGAGGCCGATGACGGGGACGAAGGCGAGTTTGGCCTTCTTGCGCTCGGCGAGCATCTGCCACGGCACCAGGTTGCTGTGGTGCTCCATCTCGGTGAGCAGGATCGTGTCGCCCTCGCGCACGTTGGCGTCGCCCCAGGCGCGGGCGAGGAGGTTGAACCCCTCGGTGGCGCCGCGGGTGAAGACGATCTCCTCGCGGCGCGTGGCGTTGAAGAACTCGGCGGCGCGGTCGCGCGCGGCCTCGTACGCGGTGGTCGAGCGGTGGCTGAGCTCGTGGATGCCGCGGTGAACGTTGGCGTGGTCGCGTTCGTAGTAGCGGGTGATCGCCTCGATGACCTGCACCGGCCGCTGGGAGGAGGCGCCGCTGTCGAGGTAGACGAGCGGGTGCCCCTTCACCTGTTGGTTCAGGATCGGGAAATCGTCGCGGAGCGACGACCAGTCGCGCTTGGTGAGATCGGGCAGCGGGCGAGTGTACGAAGTCATGAGCCGGAAAGGTGCTGGGAGCAGCGGGGCGGGAAGATGGGCAGGCGTCCGCCCGGGCGCAAGCGCCGGGCCGGATTGGCAGAAGCAAGCCCGCCTCATGCCAGCGACACGCGATCTTCCGGGGGTGACGCAGGCCTCCGGCCGGCGTCGGCGCGCCTGCGCCACAAGAGCGCTCAGCGTGGTTATGCAGTCGTCGTAGGGTGCGAGCTCGCTCGCACCGCCCGGCAAGAGCGACCGCCACCGGGCTGAGCAAGCTCAGCCCCTACAACCGGAGGAAGGGGCCCGGCCGAGTGAAATCCGCGCCAATTGCATCGTGACGGTCAGCCGCCGGCCGGCACGCGCCGGATCACCTCGAGGCAGGCGCGGGCGTTGTGGTACGGACACTTCCACGGGCCGATCTTCTGGCTGTCGGCGTACGCGGGATAATCCGGGTAGACCTTTCCGGCGCGATCGAGCACGGCGAACCACTCGCCGTGCTGCGCATCGACGACGTGCTTCTCGGCGAAATCCCAGGCGCGGACCGCCGCGGCAAGGTGGGCCTCGTTGGCGCCGAGCTGGTAGGCGTTGAGAAACCCGACGATCGCCTCGGCCTGCGGCCACCAGTGTTTGTCGGTGTTGAGCGGCCCGGAGGCGTCGCCGTCGTAGAGCACCGCGCCGTCGGGATCGAGTCCGTGGGCGAGCACGCCGTCGGCGAGCGCGAGGGCGGTGGTCTTCGTCCGCGCAAGGAGCGCCGGATCGTCCACCGCCACCGCGGCCTCCCAGAACAGCCAGCTGGCCTCGATGTCGTGCCCGTAGGAGAATTTCGGCAACAGCGAGCGCCACTCCAGATCGAAGAACAGCGCGCAGTGCGGGTAGGGCTCCGCGGTCACGACGCGGTCGAGGATGATCGCGAGCAGGTCGCGCAACGCGGCGCGCACCCGCGCGTCGGGCCAGACCCGCAGCAGCGCGGTGTACGCCTCGAGGATGTGCAGCAGCGTGTTGTTGGACTTCGGGGAGTTGAGGTCCTTGTCGCTCAAGCGCATGTCGGCGAGCGGGCCCCAGTCGGCGTCGAGCGCCTCGATGTAACCGCCGAATTTCGGCTCGCGGGCGTGCCGTTCGATGAGTTCGAAGATTTCCTTGGCCCGCGCGAGCGCCGCGGTGTCGCCGGTCGCCTGGTACCATTCGGTGAGCCCGTAGATCGTGAACGCCTCGGCGTACACCTGTTTGCGCGGCGAGTGGGGCCGCAGATCGCGCGTGAGGCTCCAGAAGAACCCGCCGTGGCGGGTGTCGCGGAAGGGCCCGTCGAGCAGCGCGAGCGCCTTGCGGCCGACCGCGAGCCACTCGGGCCGCGGATCGCGCCGGGCGGCGGCGGCGAACGTCCACAGGATCCGCGCACAGAGCACGACGTGGCGCGGCACGTCGTCGAACTCGCGCAGGTCGTGGGTGATCACGCCGACGAGGTTGCCGTCGGGTTTGAAGGCCCGCTGCGCCCAGAAGGGCAGGATGTTGTTGTCGAGATCCGCCTGCATGCGGCGGCGGAGTTCGGAGAGGGAGACCGGGGGAGTGGCCATGAGGGCGGCCACGATAGCAACCGCCCCCCGGGTGCCAAGGCTGCACCCGGCCCGCGCGGCCGCCCGCGTTTGCCGGTTGAAAACCCGCGGCGCCGATCCGTATCACACCGCATGGAGCGCTCCGCCGTCGCCACCGCCGAACCGATTTCCCGCCGCACCGCCGCCGAGGCGACCGTGCTGCCGGTGCTGCTCGGGCTGAGCCTCTCGCACCTGCTCAACGACATGATCCAGGCGGTGCTGCCGGCGATCTACCCGCTCCTGAAGGAAACCTACGCGCTCTCCTTCACCCAGATCGGGCTCATCACCCTCGCCTTCCAGGCCACCGGCTCGATCCTGCAACCCGCGGTCGGCTTCACCACCGACCGCCACCCGCGGCCGTATTCGCTCGCCGTCGGCATGGGCGTGACGCTCGTCGGTCTCGTGCTGCTCGCCCACGCGGCGACCTTCCCGCTGCTGCTCGCCGCCGCCGCGCTGATCGGCACCGGCTCGGCCGTGTTCCATCCGGAGGCATCGCGCATCGCCCGGCTCGCCTCGGGCGGGCGCCACGGTTTCGCGCAGTCGGTCTTCCAGGTCGGCGGCAACCTCGGCACCGCGCTCGGCCCGCTGCTGGCGGCGGCGGTCATCGTGCCGACCGGCCAGCGCGGCGCGCTCTGGTTCACGCTGCTCGCCCTGGGCGGCATCGTGGTGCTCGCGCGCCTCGGCGGCTGGTACCGCGCCCACCTCGACGCCCGGCGCGCCCGCCGGGCCGCCGCTCCGCCGGCCGCGCCGCTGCCGCGTCGCCATGTCATAACCACACTGGCGCTGCTCGGCACGCTGATCTTCTCGAAGCACTTCTACCTCGCGAGCCTCACCAGCTACTACACGTTCTTCCTGATCGAGAAGTTCGGCTTCTCCGTGCGCGCGGCGCAGCTGCGGCTCTTCGTGTTCCTCTTCGCGGTGGCCGCGGGCACCATCCTGGGCGGACCGCTGGGCGACCGCTTCGGCCGCAAGCGCGTGATCTGGTTCTCCATCCTCGGGGTGGCGCCGTTCACCCTCGCCCTGCCCCACGCCAACGCCTTCTGGACGGTCGCGCTCACGATCCCCATCGGCCTGATCCTCGCGTCGGCCTTCCCGGCGATCCTCGTGTACGGGCAGGAACTGCTGCCGGGCAAGGTGGGGTTGGTCGCCGGGCTGTTCTTCGGCTTCGCCTTCGGCATCGCCGCCGTGGGCGCGGCCCTGCTCGGCCGCCTCGCCGACCACGCCGGCATCTTCGCCGTGTATCAGATCTGCGGTTTCCTGCCGTTGATCGGCCTCGTCGCCGCCTTCCTGCCCGACCTGCGCCGCCCCCGCGCCGGTTGAACCGGCACCGCGGAACGCCGCTGTGCTGATTTAGTTGTCGTCGGGCGCGAGCGAGCTCGCGCCGAACGACTGGTCGCGCCTCAGCCGACCGGGACCAGCTCCGCGCCGGGACCGGTCTTGAGGTGCAGGATGTCCGGCTTCGCGCCGAACTTCGCCGTGTACGCGGCGGCGACCTGCTCGGCGTCGGCCTGCGCGAACGATCCGTTGGTCAGCGCCATGACCGCGCCGCCGAAACCGCCACCGGTGAGCCGGGCGCCGTGGACGTGCCGGGCCTGCGCGAGATGGTCGACCAGGAAATCGAGCTCGGCGGTGCTGTTCTCGAAGAGGTTCTGCGAGCTGCGGTGGGAGGCGGTGAGCAGCCGGCCCACGGCGGCGAGGTCGCCGGTCGCGAGCGCGGCCTGCACGGCGGCCACGCGGCCGATCTCCTCGACCACATGCTTGGCGCGCTTGTAGTTGGCCTCCGGAAGCGCCGCCTTCTTCGCCGCGAGCAGCGCCGGCGTGGCGTCGGCGAGCAGCCCCACCCCGAGCGCCTGCGCGGCCTCCATGCACTCGCGATGCCGCGCGGCGTAGAGCCCGTCGACCAGCGCGTGCTTGGTGTGCGTGTTGAAGACCCAGAAGTGCGCATCGGCCGGCAGCGGCACGGTGGCGAAGGCGGGGCCGCGGCAGTCGATGAAGACGAGGTGGTCGCGTTTCCCGAAACCGGAGACGCCCTGGTCGAGGATGCCGCAGGGCACGCCGACGAACTCGTTCTCCGCCTTCCGTCCGAGCTTCACGAGCGTCGCCCGCTCGGGCGCCTCCCCGGCCAGCGCCGTGAGCGCCAGGCCGGTGGCCAGCTCGATCGCGGCGCTGCTGCTCAGCCCCGCGCCGGGTGGAAGATCGGATACATCCATGCACTGGAAGCCGGCGGGCTGCTGCAGGCCGAAGTCGGGCAGCTTCGCCCAGACCCCGAGCTGGTAGTTGACCCAGGCGCGCTCGCCGCGCTGCTTCGCGAGCGAGGCGTCCAGCGCCACGCGGATCGGCGCCGCGCCGCGGCTGCTCCCGAAGACCGCGTGGCCGGACTCCGCCGCCCGCACCGCCACCCAGATGCCGCGGTCGATCGCCGCGCCGAGCACGGTGCCGCCGTTGTAGTCGGTGTGGTTGCCGATGAACTCGATGCGGCCGGGGGCGCGCGCGATGACGGTGGGCTCGCCACCGAAGGCGGCGCGGAAATTGCGAAGCAGGGTTTCTTTCATCGGGGGGAGTAGGCGCGGAGCGTTGCGGGCACCGCCCGGTTGGCAACGCCGGACTGCCGGCCAGAGCGGGCCGGCGGCTCAGCCCTGCCGGATGAACTCCACCATCGTCTTCATGCGGTCGGTCTCAAGGGACGTCTCCATCCTCAGAATCTCGAGACGCGCCGGGTCGAGGCCGGCCTGCGCCGCACGGCCGCCCGCGTCGGTCCAGAGGCTCTCCTCGCCGGGCAGGCCGCAGTCGAGGTCCACCGCGATGCCGCCCGCGAGATTGAGCAGCCGCGCGAGGGTATCGTCGCCCGGATGGGGGGAGGGGTGCAGCTGGTCGCGGATCGCGCCGACGATCGGCTTGGGGAATCGCCACAGCTCGCACAGCGCCGCACCGATCTGCGCGTGGTTGTAGCCGAAAATCCGCGTCTCCCAGTCGGGCAACGGCGTGCCGTCGGCCGGATAGGGGGTCACCGCGCCCGCGGCATGGCGGGCGAGCGCCATCTTGCCGATACAGCGCAACAACCCGGCCGTGTAGCCGAGCGCGGCGTCGGAGCCGGTGGCCGCGCACAACCGCTCCATCGCCACCGCGGTGGCCACGGCGTTGGCCCACACCCGGTCGGCCGGCGCGGCATAGACGGCCATGTCGGCCTGGTACACCGCCGAGGCGGCGCAGAGACCGACGACGCGATGCAACTCCTTGAAGCCGATACGGAGCACCGCCTCCTCCACGCTGCCCGCCGGCGAGCGGAAGCCCGACAGCGCCCCGTTGGCCACCCGCAGCACCTGCACGGTGAGGGCGGCGTCGAGCCGGATCAGCTCCGCCAAGCGCCCCAGGCTGCACTCGCCGTCCTTGATGGCGGCGATGATGCGACCGAAGACCTGCGGCGCCGGCGGCAGCTTGGTGGCGTACACCACCAGCGACACCATCTCGAAGCGTTTGTGGAGCAGCGGGGCGACCATGGGCGGGGAGGTGTCGATCGTCCGCCCCCGAGAGGAGGAGTAGCGCGATCCGCCGCGCCCGGGCCCCGGCAGTCAACCGAAGGCGGAGCGGGGCGGCGGCAAGCTCAGGCGGGCGCGATGGCGGACTTCAACACATCAAGCTCGGCGTTGACCTCCTCGACCACGGCATCGAGCACCTCGGCCAGGATGCCGGCGCGCTCGAGTTTCGCCGGTTCGCGGCGCCAATAGGCGGCCTCGCCGGGCAGACTCTTGCCGAGCTGGTGCACGACCCACCCGGCGCAATTGAGCATCGCCGCCTCGCGCGGGGCATCGGCGACCACCAGCGGATCGTAATGGTGCCGGATCGCCTGCCGGATGGTCGGATCGAATTTCCAATGTTCCATCAACTCGGCGGCGGCCTCCGGATTGTCCATGCCGAACAGTCCGCGCTCCCAGTCGCCGAGATGCGGTTCGACCTCGGCGCCGGGATACGGCGCGATGCGCTGCCCGGGCTGGGCGGCCAGACGGGTGAAAAGCACTTTGCCCGCGGAACGCAGCAGCCCGATGGTGTACGCGGCCTGTTCGTCCTCCGCGCCCTGCTTGCGCGCGATGCGCTCCATCGCGAGCGCCGAGGCGAGCGAGTTCTCCCACACCAGATCGCCGCGCACGGCGTAGAGCGCGAGCTCCTTGGGGAAGAGTTGGTTGGTCGCCGCCAGACCGACGAGCCGGTACACCTCGCGGAAGCCGACGCGGTTGATCGACTCCTCCAACGAGGTGCTGGGTTCGGCGAAACCGAACAGCACGCTGTTGCTCAGGCGGATCACCTGCGCGCTCAAGCCCGGGTCCATCTTCACCAGGCCGACCACCTGATCGACCCCGGTGTTGAGGTCCTTCAGGACTGCGGCCAAGCGGGAGAAGATGCGCGGCGAAGCCGGCAGCTGTTGCCCGACGCGGATGATATCTGGTTTGCCAACTTTCACACGAGGAGTCGCAGGGCTGGAGACGGAGGGGATCACGGTGTCTGCTCCTCTATCGGCCACTTGCCTCGGTTCCTGAGGAACAAGCCGCAATTTCCCGCCGTGGCCCCCTCACCGTCCGCCCGGTCGACTCTTGCCCAGTCCGGCATAACGGCTTGCAGCCAGCCGGTCTCCGCGATTCCTTGCCGACCCCAAGACAACTGCCTCCAAACCCATCACACTGTGAAACAGTTCCGTAGATTGCTCATCAGCGCGGCCTTCATCGCCGGCGCAGTGGCCGCTCCCGTACTGACTGCCGACACCGTCGGCACCAAGGACGGCTCCACCATCCAGGGCAAGG
>DAOOFR010000057.1:0-19039 GCA_035415285.1 Opitutaceae bacterium | reverse complement strand
TCCTTGAGCGGCAGATCGGTCTCGACCAGCAACTGGCGGATCTTCGCCACCTGCACACGCCGAATCTCGGCCTGCGGCGAGCGCCCGATGTAACGACGGAATCGCTTCTCGAGCAGACTGCGCGAGGTGAACGCATGCTTGAGCACATCGTCGACGGAGATCCCGAGGCAGGCGCGCTCGCGGATGAACGCCAGGGCGGTCGCCACCATCTTGTCCTCGATCGCCAGCACATCGGTCGATTGGCGGGCAATGACACCCAACCCCTCGATGCGCTGGTCCATCTGTTCCACCGGCCGCCCAGCCATCAATTGCGTGAGGCACTCGGCCGCATGGAAGCCGGCCTGAAACCCGTTTGTGGCGACACTCGACAACGGCGGCGTCGATAGATCGCAGCGCATATGGTCGTTGTTGATGCCCAGCACCGCGACATCCTCGGGAATCAGCAGCCCCACGTGTTGGGCCGCGTAGATCACCTGTTGGGCCCGATAGTCGTTGCAGGCCAGCACCGCCGTCGGCCGCGGCAGGCGCCCGAGCCAGACACCGAGCGAGGCGAGATTGCGCGCGTCCCAGGCCGGCAGGGGATCCTCGGAATAGATGATGTCGTAGACCTCGCAACTGTGGCCGGCCAGACGCAGCGCCTCGAGGAACCCGTCGCGGCGCTCGGTCGCCCAACCGGTGTTGGCGTAACCGCAGAAGGCGAAGGAGCGGAAGCCTCGCTCGAGAAAGTGCTCCGCTCCCATGTGGCCGAGCCCACGGTTGTCGGGCCGGATCTTCGGCACGCCGTCGATCGGCGGAGAGTCGTTGAGGTCGACAAGCGCGATCCCCAAGTCGCGGCACTGTTTGGCAAAATCCGGCGTCGTATGGCGGCTGATGATGCCGTTCCACGAACGGCTGCGCAGCCAGTGCGGGTCGAACTGGGCCCGCCCCTCGTCGTCATGAAACGTCTCCCACATCCGATGGGAGCGCTCGTAGTGGACGATGCCCTTGAGCATCGCGGTGCACTCCTCGTAGCGCATCTCAAACACCAGCATGACGTGGGGTTTCATCGGGCGGACGGATTAAGCGTCGATCTCCGCCGCACGCGCCAGCGCGAAATCCGGCGGCGCGCCATGCGCATCGGCCCCAACCGGTGGCCGGGCGAACCGCACGAAAAAGGCGCCCGGTCGAAACCGGGCGCCTTGAGAGGTTGCTGGCCACAGGGGCCGGCGGGAGAGCTTAGCCCTTGGTGGCCTCGTCGAGGATGTCGCCGAGGTTGGTGAGCTCGTTGCCGGTCTTCATCGAGTCGTAGGCCGAGGCTTCCGCCTGGATCTGCTCGATGCTGTAGTTGGCGGCCTTGATCGAGAGGCCGAGGCGGCGCTCCTCGCGGTCGATCTTGACGACGCGCGCGGTGACTTCCTGGCCGGGCTTGAGCACGTCTTTGATCTTCTCGACGCGCTCTTCCTGGATCTGGGAGATGTGCACCAGACCGTCGATCCCGTCCTTGAGCTCCACGAAGGCGCCGAAGGAGGTGATCTTGGAGATCGTGCCGGTGACGACGTCGCCGATCTTGAAGACGCGGTCGATGTCGGACCACGGATCGTCGGCGAGCTGCTTCATGCCGAGGCTGATGCGCTGCTGGTTCGGATCGACGTCGAGCACGACGGCATCCACCTCGTCGCCCTTCTTGAGGACTTCGGAGGGATGGTTGACCTTGCGGGTCCAGGACATGTCGGAGACGTGGACCATGCCGTCGATGCCTTCCTCGAGTTCGATGAAGGCGCCGTAGGTGGTCATGTTGCGCACCTTGCCGCGGACGCGGGCGCCCACGGGGTAGTTGTGCTTGACCATATCCCACGGGTTCGGCTCGAGCTGGCGCATGCCGAGGGAAATCTTCTGCTCCTCGCGGTTGAGGCCGAGGATGACGGCGTCGAGTTCCTGACCGACCTTGAGGATGTCGGAGGGCTTGGCGATGCGCTTGGTCCAGGACATCTCGGTGACGTGCACGAGGCCTTCGACACCGGGCTCGATCTCGACGAACGCGCCGTACGGCACGAGGTTGACGACCTTGCCGCGGATCTTGGCGCCGACCGGATACTTGTGGTCGATGTCGTCCCACGGATTCTTCTTGGTCTGCTTGAGGCCGAGGGAGACGCGCTCCTTCTCACGGTTGACCTCGATGATCATGACCTCGATCTCCTCGCCCTGCTTGAGGAGCTCGGACGGGTGCGAGATGCGACCCCAGGACATGTCGGTGATGTGGAGCAGGCCGTCCATGCCGTCGAGGTCGATGAACGCGCCGAAGTCGGTGATGTTCTTGACCACGCCCTTGCGGAGCTGGCCGGGCTGGATCGAGTCGAGGAGCGCGCGGCGCTTGCTGGTGCGCTGCTCTTCGATGAGCTCGCGGCGGGAGAGAACGATGTTCTTCCGGTCGAGGTTGATCTTGAGGACCTTGAAATCGTAGGTCTGGCCAAGATACTGATCGAGGTTCTTCGGGGGCTGCACATCGATGTGCGAGCTGGGCAGGAACGCGTCCACGCCCATGCCGACGATGAGACCGCCCTTGACCTTGCCCTTGACGCGACCGGAGACGATCGCGCCTTCCTGGCACTTCAAAAGGATGTTCTCCCAGTTCTTCTTCTGCTGGGCCATGTCGTAGGACAGGACGGGGCTGCCGTCCTTGTCCTCGAGCTTCATGACGAAGACTTCGATCGTGGAACCGATCTGGAGCTCGCCGAGATCGAAGAACTCATGGGCCGGGATCACGCCCTCGGACTTGCCGCCGATGTCGACCACGACTTCGTTCTGGCGAATCTCGGTGATGGTACCCGGGACGATGGCGCCTTCCTTCAGGCTGTCGAAGGAGGAGTTCGCCAACAACTCTTGCATTACGCTGCTCATGGACTGTAGAGCGGCCAACTTGTCGGTGATGCTCCGGGCACCGGTGTCGGCCACGAACGGCCCCGCAAGGCGGGACCGGATGGGTTGGATGTTTATACTATCAAACCGGCCGGAGGGAGCGTGCGGCGTACTCCGGACGGACGACTGCAGCCGCGAAAGGCGCGAAAAGTCACAGTGCCCCACCCTGTCGGCAAGAGGAAAAACGGTGCGGCCCTCTTGGGGCCGAATCCTGCCCTGGGCCGAGGTACGCGATCAGTACTCGTACGGTCCACGAAACGCCCTCTCGAAGGCGCGGCGATCGCGCTTGGTCGGCCGCCCCTCTCCGTGCGGCCGCGCCAGCAGGTTTTGAATGTGTCGCTCGCGGCCACGCTCCCGCTCCTCCGGAGGCGTAAGGTCCTCGATATACGGGCCCACCTCGGCGTGCGCGACCCGTTTCTCCAGCAGCGGCCCCACGCGCAGGGTGCGGGTCCAGCCCCCGAGATTGATGGCGACGATCTGCCCGGTGCGCACCTCGCGCGCCGGGCGGGCGTGCTGTCCGTCAAGCGTGACCTTGCCGCCGCGGCACGCCTCGGTCGCCTGCGAACGCGTCTTGTACACGCGCACACACCAAAGCCACTTGTCGAGGCGGACTTCGGTCGGAACGACGGGAGCGGCTTTGGTCGCGGGGAGGTTGGCGTGAGGCATCGGGACGGCGCGAACCATTCGGACTGGAGCGGCCTGTCGGCGCAATCCGAGTTTTCGCGCCAACCGCGGCCGTCCGCACATAACGAAACGCCCGCCGGACACGAAGTCCGGCGGGCGTGGGAAAAACCGTGTCGAGGTGAGCAGCGGGGCGGCCGCGGTCACCCGCCGCGGATCACTTCGCGAGCAGGTCGTCGATACTGTCGGTATCGGTGTTCACATCGGCGAACAGCCAGGTCGACAGGTAGCGCTCGGTGCTCGACGGCACGATGACGACGATCTGCTTGCCGGCGTTCTCGGGACGCTGGGACAGCTGAAGGGCGGCCCAGATGGCGGCGCCGGAGGAGATGCCGACCGGAATGCCGTCGAGCGTGGTGACCTGCTTGGAAACCGGACCGGAGTCGGCCTCCTTCACGCGGATGACCTCGTCGTAGATCTTCGTGTTGAGCACGCCGGGCACGAAGCCCGCACCGATGCCCTGAAGCTTGTGGGGGCCGGGGTTGCCGCCGGAGAGCACCGGGGAGGAGTCGGGCTCGACGGCGACGATCTTCACGGCGGGTTTGCGCTCCTTGAGCACCTCGCCGATGCCGGTGATTGTACCACCAGTACCGATACCGGAGACGACGATGTCGACCTTGCCATCGGTGTCGCGCCAGATCTCCTCGGCGGTGGTCCGGCGGTGGATGGCGGGGTTGGACGGGTTGGAGAACTGCTGGAGGATGGCGCTGTTGGGGATCTGCTTCTGCAGTTCCTCGGCCCGGGCGATGGCGCCCTTCATGCCTTTGGCTCCCTCGGTGAGCACGAGGCGGGCGCCGAGGATCTTGAGGAGCTTGCGACGCTCGAGGCTCATGGTCTCGGGCATGGTGAGGATGAGCTTCAGGCCCTTGGCGGCGGCGACAAAGGCCAACGCGATGCCGGTGTTGCCCGAGGTGGGCTCGATGAGCACCGTGTCCTGGTTGATTTTTCCGGCGGCGAGCGCGTCCTCGACCATCGCGGCGCCGATCCGGTCCTTCACGCTGGAAAGCGGATTGAAGAACTCGAGTTTGAGGAGGATCTCGGCTTTGGCGCCGTGTTGGGCGGCGGTGCGATTGAGACGGACCAGCGGGGTGTTGCCGATGGTCTGGGTGATGTCGCTGTAGATGCGTGCCATGGTGATAGTGTAGTTGTTCTGTTGGTGAGAGGTGGAAGGAAAGAATGGGTCGCCGGAGCGGCACTAGCAGCGTGCCGAACTCACGCTGGGGACGCGCACAACAAGCACCGTTTCACCTGCGCCCTGCTGAGCCCAGCCAGCGCGTTCGAGCCAACCGGGGAGTCGCACCGCGACGCGTTCAACCGCGGAGGAAGGGCCGAGGTCGAGCAAAGCCCGCAGTCCGTGATCCCGTTGTGTCGCGAGGTGCATAGGTGATGCGCGTACCTAAATGCACCATCGAAGCTCGCGCAAGCGTTTCTTTACTTGTTTGGTAAGTTTAATCCCGCCAGCGGTTTTTCGCTGCCTACCTGATGGTTAGCTTCAGGCCATCGTAGGCAAAACGGATTCCGCTCGGAAGCTGCGGCTCATCGCGGCGGTGCGAAATCGCGTGGGTCAGGTGGGTGAGAAAAGTCTGCGGCGCCCCGATCGCTTGGGCGACCTCGACCGCCTCCGCCACACACATGTGCGTGGGATGCGGCTCGGGACGCAGTCCATCGAGAACCACAACATCCGAGCCCCTCGCCAACTCACGCGGTTCCTCCCCGACGCGCTTGCAGTCGGTGTAGTAGGTGAACTTCGCCCCGGTGCTGCGCTCCGCGAAGACCAACCCGAGCACCTCGACCTTGCCGTGCGGCAGCAGCGTCGAACGGATCGTCCCCTGCGGCAGCTCGAGGGCCGCCGGCATCGGCCGCGGCTGGAACGCCGGGTAACCCTTGAACATCGGCTTCTCGCCGATCGCGTACGGAAACATCCCGCACACCCGCTCGCAGCCCTCCTCGGTCGACCACACCGTGAGCGCCCCACCCTCGCGCAGGTCGCAGAACCGCCGGAGATCATCCATGCCGGCGATGTGGTCGGCATGGCCGTGCGTGAGGATGAACTGGTCGATGCGCCCGATCCGGTTCTCCAGACACTGGAGACGGAACTCCTGCGCGGCGTCGACCTGCACATGCAACCCGTCCATGACGACATGCACGCTGGTGCGGGTGCGACGGTCGCGCGGATCCTCCGAGCGGCAGACCGCGCAGTCGCAGGCGATCATGGGCACCCCCTGCGAGGTCCCCGTCCCGAGAAAAATCACCTCCATGGCGGCCTCCTCATTTCGGCGGCAGCACGTAGAGCGGCACCGACGCGAGACTGATGCGGTCGACCGCCACCTTGATCGCGTATTCGCCGAACTCCGGCAGGACGAGCTGGTTGAACTGGATCGCGAACGCCTTGCACACCGTCGGCAGGTCGCGGGTGAAGTGAACCGCCAGATCCTCGTCGATCTCGGGCACGACCGGCCGGCCGTCGGCATCGATGATCGTCATCTTGAGCTGATGCGGGCCCTCCTCGATCCGCTCGAACCGCACCCGGCCCGCCAACCAGCAGCTCGGCACGATCAGCGGCATGCGCGGCGTCACGAAGATGTCGAACGCCCCGGCCATGTCGAGCACCTGCCCGTTGTAGCGGGCCTCGCGGCAGAGGGTGAGGATCTCCAGTTGCATGCGGCGCGGGCGAACGCCGGCGATCAACTCCCCCACTCCGCCGAAGTGCAAGCCCGGGATTGCGCCGGCCGCGTGCTTTCACCCCCGCGGGTTGCAGGCTCCCGCCGCCGCCCCGTCTCCCACCGCGCCGCCGCCCGCCTCCAGCGGCGGCACACGGGAGAGCCGCACCGCCACCAGCAACGCCACGCCCAGCAGCCCGGCGATGAACAACCCCACCCCGGCCCAGCCCCAGCGATGCCAGCAGACCCCGCCCGCCGTGCCCGCGATGCTCGAGCCGAGGTAGTAGCAGAGGAGGTAGAGCGACGACGCCTGCCCGCGCGCCCGCCGCGCCCGCCGGCCGATCCAACTGCTGGCGACAGAATGCGCCCCGAAGAATCCGGCGGTGAAGACCAGCATCCCCACCAGCACCAGCCAGAGCGGTTCCGCCAGCGTCACCACCACCCCGGCGAGCATCACGGCGATCGCCACCCACAGCACGCGCCGCCGGCCCAGCCGGTCGGCCAGCGCGCCCACGCTCGTCGAGCTGTAGATGCCCGCAAGATACACGGCCGAGACCGAGCCCACGATCGCCTGGCTGAGGTGGTACGGCGCCGCCAGCAGCCGGTAGGAGATGTAGTTGAACAACGTCACGAAGCTGCCGAGCAGCAGAAAACCTTCGAGAAACAGCCACGGCAGCGCCGCGTCGCGCAGGTGCAGGCGGAAGCCTTCGAGCACCGTCGCCGGCCGCAGCGGGGTCGGCCGGAAATGCCGCGAGGGCGGCACGCTGCGCCAGAAGACGAACGCCGCGACCAGCGCCAGCCCACCGAGCGTGCCCAACGCCGCACGCCAGGAGACGAAGTCGACGATCACGCCCACGACCAAACGCCCGAGCATCCCGCCGATCGCGTTGCCCGCGATGTACAGCCCCATCGCGAAGCCCAGCACCCGCGGGGCGATCTCCTCGCTCAGGTAGGTCATCGCCACGGCGACCACGCCGCTCAGGCACAAGCCGACCAGTGCGCGCAGCACCAACACCCCGCCCCAGGTCGGCATCGCCGCCGCACCGAGCGTGCACACCGCCGCGCCCCCCATCCCGACCAGCATCACCGGCTTGCGCCCGATCGCGTCGGACAGCGGCCCGGTGGCGACCAGCCCGGCCGCCAGCAAGGCCGTGGATACCGAGAGCACCAGGCTGGCGCGCGCCGCATCCATCGCGAACTCCCGCGACAGCACCGGCAGCAGCGGCTGCACGCAGTAGAGCAGCGCAAACGTCGCGAACCCGGCGGAGAACATCGCCAGCGCAGTGCGCCGGAACAGGGGGGTGCCCTTCTCGATGAAGGCGGCCTCCCCGACCACGCGCGGTGTGCTGCCTCCGCTCTCGGCGGCAGCAAGCGCCTGGGCCGGAGGCAACACCGCGGCCTCCCGCGCGCCCGGTCTCAGGTTCTCACTCGAGTCTCCAGCACTCATGGAACGCGCAGCCTGCGGGAGCGCCGCGGCCCCGGCAAGCATCGCACAGGCGCAGGGCCCGCAACTGCCCGCCCCGCGCGCGTCTGGTCCGGAACCGAGACATCGGCTCAGTGGCTGGCGTCGTAGTCGGCGATCTTCTTGCGCACGGTCGCCTCGGCCTCGTTGTACCACTCCTGGATCATCGGGTCCGAAAACTCGTACACCCGGTCATCGAACGTGGTCGTGGCGAGCCGGTCGAACAGCCGCAGCTTCGCACTCTCGAGATCCCGGCCGTAGATGTGGTACGAGTCCGCCTGCCAGTTCATCCGCCCCAGCCGGACCTCGCGCCCCGAGCGCCGCGCCACCTCGGCGGCGATGACATCGCGGTTGAACAGCACGAAGCCGAACATGTTCATGAAGCTCGCGTTCCAGGCGTCGTTGCTGCGGAAGCGCACGTTGCAGTTCAGCCAGCGCACGCCGGCCTCGTCCTCACAGATCCGGTACCACAACGACTGCAGGCACGGCGGGTCGTAGCAGTCGAGATCGAGGCTCGGCATCCAGGTGATCATCTGCGCCTGGCGCGTGAACGGCTGCGCGGTGAGCTTCGCGATGACGCTCTCGACTTGGTCGATCCTGAAGGGGCCCTTCTCCACCGAGGCCCCCTGCGCGTCCCGCTCCTTCCAGATGCCGTAGGCGGCCAGGCGCCCGTGGTAGGTGTACTCCCAGCGCGTATCCGCCTTGTCGTTGATGTTCTTCACCCAGTGGTCCTTCGCGCCCGCGACCTCCATCACGTACTCGCGCAACTCGGCGATGCCGGCCGGGAACGCCTTGTGGATCATCGGTTCCGCCAGCGGATCGAGCACGGTCGCGTTCATCGTGCAGTCGAGGCTCGGCGGATCGCCGGGCTTGTCGTACTGGGTGTTCTGCCGCGCGCCGTGCTGGTACAGCGCGATCAGGGCGCGTTCATGGGTTTCGGCCAGACTCTGGCCTTGGACGGTCAATACCGGGATGTTCATCGGTGGGGCGCGAAGCGGGAGTGCGGCTGGGGTGGGCGGCCCGATCATCCGGGCGCGGGCCCGCACCAGTCGACCGAAAAACCGGCGGGGTTCAGCCGCGCAGGCGCCCGGCCGCCTTCTCCGCGAGGAACGCGCGGTAGGTCCGTTCGACGCCCTCGCGCAACCCGATCCGCGCTTTCCAGCCGAGCGCGGCCAGACGCGAGACGTCCATCAGCTTGCGCGGTGTGCCGTCCGGCTTGCTCGTATCCCAGGTGATGCGCCCCCCGAAACCGACCGCCGCGGCGACGGTCTCGGTGAGCTCCTTGATGGTCACGTCCGTGCCCGAGCCGATGTTGATCAGGTCGGGCGGATTGTCGTGCCCGAGGAGGAAGAAACAGGCGTCGGCCAGATCGTCGACGTGGAGGAACTCGCGCTTCGGGGTGCCGGTCCCCCAGGCGACGACCTCCGCGAGGCCCTGCTCCTTCGCCTCGTGGAAACGGCGGATGAGCGCCGGCAGCACGTGGGAGTTCTGCGGGTGGTAGTTGTCGTTCGGGCCGTAGAGGTTCGTGGGCATGCCCGAATGGAAGAGCACGCCGTACTGTTTGCGATAATACTGACAGAGCTTGAGCCCGGCGATCTTCGCCACGGCGTAGGCCTCGTTCGTCGGCTCGAGCGCGCTGGTGAGCAGGCACTCCTCCGTCATCGGCTGGGGCGCGAGCTTCGGATAGATGCAGGAGCTGCCGAGGAAGAGCAGGCGCGCCGTGCCGTGGCGCCGGGCCGCCTCGATGAGGTTGGCGGCGATGATGAGGTTGTCGTAGATGAACTCGCCCGGGTACGTGTTGTTGGCGTGGATGCCGCCGACCTTCGCCGCGCCCACGAGCACGACCTCCGGTTTTTCCTGCGCGAAGAAGGCGTCGACGGCCGCCTGGTTGGCGAGGTCGAGTTCGCTCCGGCGGCGCAGCAGCAGCCGCTCGCAGCCCGCCGCCTGCAGCCGGCGCACCAACGCGGAACCGACCATGCCCTGGTGTCCGCTCACGAAAATACGCTTCCCCCTGATGTCGTTCATGCAGGCTGCAGGCAAAGGGTTTCCCCCACGCCCCGCAAGAGCACTTCGGCGGTCCTCGTGAGGGCCGCGTGAAAAAGCCGAAACTTCTTCGGCGCGCGCGCGACAAAACCGGCATCCCTGCTATGGTGAAGGCACCGACGAAGGGCGATGGAGCGACCGGGAAGAAGGCACCGAAAGGCTTCCCCAACTTTTTCGCCGTTTTTCGGTTTTTGTCCGCAACTTATCAACGTTTGTGACGATCTATACCACGCCATGACGGGAACTCTCCACATCCTCTGGGACGACCTTCCCGACGACCTTGCCGAGGAACTCCTTGCACGCGCGGCCGCCGGAGAGGCTGTCTTCTGTGAACACCTTGCGCAGCTGATGGCTGCCTGAGGCGAACCACGACACCGCATCGCGGCGCTTCCGACACGCGCAGCAAGGCGGGCAACACAACGCTGAACGGTCTTCGGACCGCCCCGGCCGCGACGCCCCCGCCGAACAGCTCGAGTCAGAACCGCCGGCAGTGTCCCTTCACTGAAGTCGCCCCGCTCCCGCAACCCCACGTCCAAGGCTTCACCGCCCCCACGCGCCGGTCGCCGGAAGGACCACGACTCCAGTTCGGTTCGCTTCTCATTCAAGCAAAGGGCCCGCACCTCGATCGGTGCGGGCCCTTTTTGCGTCCGGCAGTCTGGTCCGGCACGGCGGCGGAGGTCAGTCGCCGCTCATCTCCTCGATCGAGGCCACCTTCCCTTCCTTGAAGGTCACCCGGTAGCGCTCGACCACCTCGCGGTCGTTGTAGTCGGCGAAATAGGCATACATGCCCGGATGCCGGCGATGGTAGAAGCCGCGGTAGTAGACCATCGTGCCGCCGTGCGAAGTGTAGCTGGTGTAGACCCAAGCCTCGTTCTTCCCGGTCGCATCGGTGCGCGTGTAGACGCGATCCGGATCGCCCACGGCCAGTTTCACCATCTCGGGCGTGAAGCCCACGGCAACTTTGCCCTGTTTGATCAGCTCCTGATCCCCCGGGGCAAGATTGTTGAAGAGTTCCGGGTTCTGGCGGATCCGGGTTTGCGGAGTGCTGCAGCCGGCGAAAACCGCCAAGCCCAGCAGGCATCCAAGAAGGAGCAGGTAACGTTTCATGGTGGGTATGCAGGTCGGACGACGGAATGATTCAGCTCGCTGGGACCTTTTCAACTCGCTTCCGGTTCCCTCGTCCTTCTCATCCGGCCGCCATGAAGATCCTGCTCTGGGACATCGACGGCACCATCCTCCGCTCCGGCCATGCCGGCCACCGGGCCATGAACGCCGCCGCCCATGCCGTCTTCGGCCTGCAGGAAGCCTTTACCCATTTCGATTTCGGAGGACGCACCGACCCGTGGGTGCTCGACCTGCTCTGCCAACAGCACCGCCTCGAAGCCCCACCCGCTCGCGTGGAGCAGTTCTACGCGGTCTACGTCGAGAGCCTCCGTCGCGAACTCCACAACCCCAGAGCCTTCGTCTGCGCCGGTATCCGCGACACCCTCACCCACTTCCAGCGCACGCCCGACACCGCCATGGGCCTGCTCACCGGCAACATCCTCGCCGGAGCCCGCGCGAAGCTCGAACACTTCGGACTCTGGACGCATTTTCCCTTCGGCGCCTTTGCCGACGACTCCGGCGAGCGCAACCGCCTCGGACCAATCGCCCTCGAACGCGCTCGCCGCCATCTCGGCCGCGCCGATCTCCAACCCACCGACCTGGTGGTCATCGGCGACACCCCGCACGACATCGCGTGCGCCCGTGCGGTCGGGGCACACGCCGTGGCCACGGCCACCGGCGGTGCCACCTACGACGAACTCGCCGCGCACAAGCCCGACCTGCTCGTACGCGACTTCACCGATCCAGCACCGTTCCAAGCGTTCATCCGAGGACTCCGGTAGGAGCAGGCGTCGAAGGCTCCCCGCGCCTGCGGGTTTCGCTCAGACCGCTCCGCCGGGTCCACCACACCCTCATCCCTCGCGGCGCTCGATCGCGGTCACTTTGCCTGCCTGAAAAATCACACGCAGACGGTCTTCGCGCTCCCCGCCGGTGGAAGTCCCGACCGCCACGCCCCCGCCAGAATGGTGTCCGCCACCACCGACTCCGACCCCGAAACTGAACGTCGGAGACTTGTCCGCGTAGACCCAGACCTCGGTCTCGCCCTCCGCGGACTGCCGACGCCGGATCTGGCTCGGCTTGCCCAGCGCCATCGTCACCATCTCCGGGGTGAATCCGACATCGACCTCGCCCGCCCGGATCTTCGCCTGCACCGCCGGCGCATAGCTGGCGAAGGCGGCGGAGTTCTTCTCGATACGCGAGTCGGGGGTCGAGCAGCCGGCGAAAGCCAGCGCGCACGCGAGGACAGCGAGAGCAAGTAGTCTGGGCATGGGAATGCGGGGTTGGTTGGCCTGCGGGGCAGGCCTCGTGCTCGGACAGGCAAGCCGCGCTATTGTTCGCCTGCAAGCCGGCATTGCCATCGGCCTCCGGCCCACCCAACGTCCGCCCTTTCCCATCATGCCCAAGCTCTCCGTCGCCATCGGCTCAGACCACGCCGGCTTCCGCTACAAGGAAGAGATCAAGAAGATGCTCCTCGCCCAGGGGTACACTGTCCGCGATTTCGGCACCTATTCCGCCGAGTCCTGCGACTATCCCACCTTCATCCGCCCCACGGCCGAAGCGGTCGCGCGCGGCGAGTTCGACCGCGGCATCGTCCTCGGCGGCTCGGGCAACGGCGAGGCCATCGTGGCCAACAAGGTCAAGGGCATCCGCTGCGGCTTGTGCTGGAGCGTCGAGACCGCCGTGGCCAACCGCGACCACAACGACGGCAACGTCCTCGCCCTCGGCGAGCGCATGGTGTCCCTCGAACTCGCGCTGCAAATCGTCCAGCTCTGGCTCGAGACTCCGTTCAGCAACGACCCCCGCCACGTCCGCCGGATCCAGGCGATCGAGGGCTGACCCGCGGCACCGCCGCACGCCGGGCGCACAACCGCTGGACCCGGAAACAACCGGCGACCAGACCGGCCTCGCCACGGCGTGCCGGACGCGCGGTTCCGCCGTTTCGGCGCCGCATCACCGATTTGGCACCACCGCGCGCCGCCTTCCACGGCGCCGAGCGCGCCGGCATCGGCGGCACCCGCGGACCAGCCGCGCGTCTCGCGGCTGGTCCCGTCGCGTGCGACTCCCTCACGGCAGCCACGGGTACTTCCGGGCGTCGGGTTTGCGCTTCTCGCGCTGGGCGCGATGGAACTCCTTCGCCTCGTCGGTCATGTAGTAGAGCATCGTGGCATTGCCGGCCAGTTCTTGGATGCCCTGCTGACCGTCGACATCGCAGTTGAACGCCGCCTTCAGGCAGCGGATGGCGATCGGGCTCTTGCCGAGGATCTCCTCGGCCCACTTCACGCCCTCGGCCTCGAGCTGCGCCACCGGGACGACCGCGTTGACCAGCCCCATCTCGAGCGCCTGCTGCGCGTTGTACTGACGACACAGGTACCAAATCTCGCGCGCCTTCTTCTGGCCCACGATCCGGGCGAGGTAGCTCGAGCCGAACCCGCCGTCGAAGCTGCCCATCGCCGGGCCGACCTGGCCGAAGATGCCGTTGTCGGCCGCGATGGTGAGGTCGCACACGAGGTGCAGCACATGCCCGCCGCCGATCGCATAACCGGCGACCAGCGCGATCACGACCTTCGGCATCGAGCGGATGAGTTTCTGAAGGTCGAGCACGTTGAGGCGAGGCACGCCATCCTCGCCCACGTATCCGGCATGTCCGCGCACGCTCTGGTCGCCCCCCGCGCAGAAGGCGTACTTGCCGTCGGTGTGCGGCCCGGCACCGGTGAGCAGCACCACTCCGATCTTCAGGTCCTCGCGAGCATCGAGAAACGCATCGTAGAGTTCGAATACCGTCTTCGGGCGGAAGGCGTTCCGTTTGGCCGGACGGTTGATCGTGATTTTCGCGATTCCGCCGGCCTTCTGGTAGGTGATGTCCTCGTAGGTTCTGCAGGTCTGCCACTGGGTCGACATGGCTGCCGACGCTACGGCGCGACTCCCATTTGCCAAGTCTCGGCACAACCGGTCGGCTGACCGCACAGGTAGGAAACCGCTTGGTTTGCGGAGTCGGCGCGCTAGTGTCCGCGCCCGCTTGAGTCAGCCCACCCCCCATCCTTCCGCCTCGCCCGCGCGCCTCGGTCTCGTCGTCGGTGCGCTCGGCGTCGTCTTCGGCGACATCGGCACCAGTCCGCTCTACACGTTCCGCGAATGCCTCGCCGCCCTCCCGGCGGGCGAACGCGACGCCGGGATCCTCGGTGTACTCTCGCTGGTCTTCTGGGCGCTGTCGCTGGTGGTCACCGTGAAGTACGTCTGGTGCATCACCCGCGCCGACAACGGCGGCGAGGGCGGCATCTTCGCGCTGCTCGCCCTGAGCGGCGAGAAGCCCGGCGCCGGCAAGATCACCGCATGGATCCTCCTTCTGCTCGTGGGCGCGGCCCTGCTCTACGGCGACGGGGTGATCACCCCCGCGATCTCGGTGCTCGGTGCCGTCGAGGGTTTGGTCACTTTCAACCCGGGGCTGGAGCACTGGGTGGTGCCGCTGAGCGTGCTCGTGCTTTTCGTCCTGTTTCTCTGCCAGCGCCTCGGGACGGGGTCGATCGGCCGGGTCTTCGGGCCATTGATGTTGCTCTGGTTCGCCACGCTCGCCGCGCTCGGCCTGTGGCAGGTCTTCCAACATCCGGGGGTCCTCGCCGCCCTCAACCCGCTGCACGCGGTCCGCCTGCTCGCCTCCGGCCAGGTGCACGTGGCCACCATGCTCGGCGCCATCGTGCTGGCCTTCACCGGCGCCGAGGCGCTCTACTCGGACCTCGGTCACTTTGGGCGCAAAGCGATCGCCACCGGTTGGTACTCGGTGGCCATGCCCGCCCTCGTGCTGAGTTATTTCGGACAAGGCGCCTGGGCGCTCGCCCACCCCGGCGACCCCACCAACCCGTTCTTCGCCCTCGCCCCCGCCGGCTGGCCGCGCCTGGCGCTCACCGGGCTCTCGGTCGCCGCCGCCGTGATCGCCAGCCAGGCGCTCATCTCCGGCACCTTCTCCCTCACCCGCCAGGCCATCCACCTTGGATTCCTCCCGCGGCTCGCCGTGCGCCACACCAGCGCAGCGATCGAGGGACAGATCTACCTGCCGTTCATCAACGCCAGCCTGGCCGTCGCCACCATCTGGGTGACCGTCGCCTTCCGTTCCAGCACGGCGCTGGCCTCCGCCTACGGCATCGCCGTCACCGGCACGATGGTTGTCACCACGATCGCCTACTTCGCCGTCCTGCGCCGCGCCCGCTGGTCGCTGTGGCGGGCGGCCCCGCTCTGCGGCCTGTTCCTCGCGATCGATGCATCCCTGTTCGCCGCCAACCTTGGCAAGATCAAGGAGGGCGGCTGGCTCCCGCTGGCGATCGGCCTGGGCGTGCTCGCCATCATGCACACCTGGCGCACCGGCAAGGGCGAGATTGTCCGCCGCGTCTACTCCAACGAGATCACCGAGGAGGAACTGCGCACGATGGCCCGCAGCCGCAACGTCGCCCGCGTGCGCGGCGGCGGGGTGTTCATGGCGGGCAACCCCCGCGGCACCCCGCTCGTGCTCGTCCATCACCTCAAGGCCAACCGCAGCCTCCACGAACACGTCGCCATCCTCAGCGTCACGACCGAGCCCGTCCCCTTCGTCGCCGAGACCGACCGGCTCACCGTCTCCGAGATCGGCGAGGGTTGCTGGCGCGTCGTCGGCCGCTACGGCTACATGGAGTCGCCCGATGCCGGCGCGCTGCTCGAGGCCGCCCGCGCCCACGGCCTGCCGATCAAGCCCGCCGCGGCCACCTACTATTTCAACCACGAGATGGTCGTCACCGGCGGCACCTCGCCGATGCCCAACTGGCAGAAACACCTCTACGGCATTCTCAGCCGCAACGCCCGCCCGGCCCGCGACTACTTCCGGATCGCCCCGTCGCAGATCGTCGAACTCGGCCTGCCCATCCAGCTCTGAGCCGACGCCCTCCGCCCAGCGACGCGCCGCGAAGAACGAGCGCCGGACGGCCGACGGCGAGAGGGGGCGGGGCAACTACGCCGCACGTCGCCCGGTACTGCCGGCACAGGGCCCGCGCACGAATCCCGCTGTCGCCACCCGCTGGTCCCCAGTCTGCGGAAACGTCTTGGCCTCTTGCGCCGCAGCCCCACACTCGCCGCCCTTCGGATGAGCAAACCCGCCGATCCAGGCACCTCGGACACCCGCACGGCCATCACCCTCGGCGCACTCGGCGTCGTCTTCGGCGACATCGGCACCAGCCCGCTCTACACTTTGCGCGAGTGCCTCCAGCATCTGCCGGCCGGCGACCGTGCCGCCGGTGTGCTCGGCGTGCTCTCCCTGGTGTTCTGGGCCCTCACCCTCGTCGTCAGCATCAAATATCTCTCCTTCATCACCCGCGCCGACAATCACGGCGAGGGCGGCATCTTCGCCCTGCTCGCCCTGGTGCGCCGCGACAACTCCCCCTCGCGCAAGATGACGCTCGGCATCTTCGTCATCCTCGCCGGTGCCGCCCTGCTCTACGGCGAAGGCATGATCACGCCCGCCATCTCCGTGCTCTCGGCCGTGGAGGGATTCCGCACCGTCGCGCCCGGGATCTCCGATCTCATCCCGCTGGTCGCCTGCGCGATCCTCGCCGGGCTGTTCTGGATGCAGCACAAGGGCACCCGGGCGATCGGCAACTTCTTCGGT
Organism: Opitutaceae bacterium; assembly: GCA_035415285.1. GTDB lineage: Bacteria > Verrucomicrobiota > Verrucomicrobiia > Opitutales > Opitutaceae > CAJCBL01. The sequence continues at coordinate 2,568 of DAOOFR010000057.1, read as the reverse complement.
CCGGTGATCCTGGTGTGGTTCGTCGTCATCGGCCTGCTCGGCGCCTGGCGGGTCTTCGAGAACCTCGAAGTCGTCCACGCCCTCAACCCGGTCCATGCCTGGCGACTGCTCGCCCGGCAACCCCTGCACGGCATCGCCCTTCTGCTCGGCTCGGTCGTGCTCGCCATCACCGGCGTCGAGGCGCTCTACGCCGACATGGGCCATTTCGGCCGGCGCGCGATCGCCCGCGCCTGGTACTGGGTCGTGCTGCCCGGCCTCGTGCTGAACTACTTCGGACAAGGCGCCCATGCCCTCGCCCACCCCGAGGACCTCGGCAATCCGTTCTTCGCCCTCGCCCCGGCCGGACTGGCCCGGCTCGGCCTCGTCCTGCTCTCCATCGCCGCGACGATCATCGCCAGCCAGGCGCTCATCTCCGGCACCTTCTCCCTCACCCGCCAGGCGATCCAGCTCGGATTCTTCCCCCGGTTGGCCGTGCTGCACACCAGCGCCGAGATCGAGGGCCAGATCTTCCTGCCGCTGGTCAACCGCATGCTCGCCGTCGGGGCGATCGCGATCGTGCTCGGCTTCGGTTCCTCGGAGCGACTCGCCGGCGCCTACGGACTCGCGGTCACCGGCGCGATGGCGATGACGACCATCGCCTTCTACTTCGTCGCCCGTCGCCGCTGGCACTGGTCGCCCTGGCTCGCCGGCGCGCTCTGCGCGGTGTTCCTCGTCGTCGATGTGTCGCTGTTCATGGCCAACATCCCGAAGATCCCCCACGGCGGCTGGCTGCCGCTGGCCACCGGGCTCGGCATTCTGGCGCTGATGTTCGTCTGGAAACGAGGGAGGGAGATCATCGTCGAGCGCGTCTACGACCGCGGGCTCGAGTCCATCGACGTATCCACCGTGCTGGCGGACGATACGATCCACCGCGTGGGCGGCACCGCCGTCTTCATGGCGTCGACCCCGCGGGGCACGCCGCTCGCCCTGCTGCACCACCTGAAATCCAACCGCTGCGTGCAGAAGACGGTCGTGCTGTTGAGCATCGCGGCCGAGCCCGAGCCGCACGTTCCCGATCTGGAGCGGCTCACCATCACCGAGCTCGGCCACGGCGCGTGGCGGGCCATCGGCCGTTACGGCTACATGGAGTCGCCCGATGTCACCGCCTTGGTCGAACGCCTGCGCGCCGCCGGGGTACGGATCGACCCCATGAGCACCACCTACTACTTCAACCGCGAGATGGTGATCACCGGCGGCGACACCCCGCTGTGGGAATGGCAGAAGTCCCTCTACGCCTTTCTCAGCCGCAACGCCCGGCCCGCCAAGGACTACTTCCGCATCCCGCCCAACCAGATCATCGAGATCGGCCTGCCGCTCCAGCTCTGAGGCCCCGCCCGGCCTCCGCAACCGGCACCTAAATACGCCGGGCCACCGCCGCCCGGCCGGCCCGCTCAATCCGCCCCGGCGCGCTCCAGTGCCCGCAACCCCTCGCGGGCCGGCTCGTGATCGGGGTTGATGCCCAGTGCGGCCGCGAACGCCGCCTTCGCCTCGAGCGTTTGTCCGGCCTTCGCCAGCGCTCCGCCGAGCTGCGTGTGCAGCCACGGATTCTGCGGCTGGGCAACCAGCGCCGCACGATAGCACAGCGCCGCATCCGCCCACTTCTCCTGCCGCTCCCGGATCTGGGCGCGCACCAGCCCCCCGTTGAACACGTCGAGTTTCTCGACCCGCAGCGCATACTCCTCCGCCCGCTCGTAGCTGCCGCCGGCGATCGCAGGCGAGTAGAGGTAGTAGTTCGCCAAGCCCACCAGCCCGGGCACGTGGTTCGGATCGAGCTCCACCGAACGTTTGAAGGCACGCAGCATGCGTGGCGCCACAAAGCCCTGCTGGAGAAACGCCAGCTCGCCGATCCGGGCCCCAAGTGAGCGGCCGAGCAACGACTGCAACCCGGCGTTGTCCGGCGCCGCCTCCGCGGCTCGCTCGGCCAGCAGCACCGCCTCCTTGTTCCGTTTCTGGTCCAGCCGTCGCAACACCAGCTGCGCGCAGACTTCAACATCGGTCGGGGTCGCCGCCGCTGCCGTCTCGAGCACCGCCTCGGCGTGCTCCCAATTGCCCGCACGGGCTTCGGCCAGCGCCGTCGCCCGGTCGAGCGCCGAGGTCTCCTGGGCCGACAAACCAGCTGTGGAGCAGAGAACGAGGGCGCCGAGCGCCCGGATCAGGATCTGTGTTTTCATAGGTCTAGTGATTACCGAAATTCGTCGCGCCCGGGCGCCCTCAGCTGTGCCGCAACGCCGTCGCGGGAGGGGTGAGCGCCGCCCGCCAGCTCGGCCAGGCCGCCGCCAGCAGCGCGGCCGCGGCGAGCGCCGCGCCCACCGCGAGCAGCAGCAGCGGATCGTGCGTCCCCACACCCGGGATGCGGTTGCGCAACACGCCGCCCAGCGCCCACGCCCCCGCCCCGCCCAGCACCAGGCCCGCCGCCACCAGCCGCCCGACCTCCCCGACCATCTGCGCGACCACGCGCACCGGGCTCGCGCCGAGCGCCAGCCGCAACCCGAACTCCCGCGTCCGCTGCGCCACCGCGAACGCCAGGTT
>DAOOFR010000056.1:0-19060 GCA_035415285.1 Opitutaceae bacterium | reverse complement strand
GTAGGGGTCGGGGATCTCGGTGTCGCCGTCGCGGCCGATGAACTCGCGGAAGAGGTGCAGATTCCGGGGGACCCGGTCGAAGCCCCGTTCGATCGTCGCGCGGTGGGACTCGGTCATGCAGAACACGGCCACGGCTTGATCGAGCAGGGGCTGAGTCAACGGTTGGCTGGTGTGGCCGGAGAGATCGAGCCCGACCTTCTTCAACGCGGCGACGGAGTTGTCGGTGGCGGGTTGCCCGCGCGGGGCGGCGACGCCGGCCGAGACAACCTGCAGCGAACGCAGCGGCTCGGGTTCGGCGGCGAGCGCGTGCTGGAGCAGCTTCTCGCCCATGGGGCTGCGGCAGATGTTGCCCGTGCAGACGACGATGACGAGGCCGGGGGCTGGAGCAGGCATGGGTCAGGAGTGTTCGGGAATGCGGTCGAGCGCAAGCAGTGCGCGGTGGATGAAGACGGCGCGCTGCAGGAGCATGTCCTGCAAGGGCGCCGGGGCGTCCTTCGCCGGCTCGCCGGTTTTGTCCTTGGGCGCGGGCGTTGGCGTGAGCTCGGTGCTCTCGCGGCGGCCGTTGGCATGGTCCCGGGTGAGCTGGGCTTCGTCGAAACGGGGCTTCTCGATCTTCGCGTCGATGAACTCACGCGGCAGTTTTCCAGTGGCCAAGGCCTCGGCGGCGGCACGGTCGCAAGCCGCTGGGGTGGCGATGACGAGCTTGGCCGGGATGCCCGAGTCGTGGGCCGCGAGGGTGAGCAGGCCGGGGGTGTCGGGCAGCGCGGCGCGCAACGGCGCGGGTGTGTCGGCGCCGAGCAGCACAAAGAGCGGGCGTTGCGTGGTGCAACCGGAGAGGGCGTGGCGGACGAGCGCCTCGTTGGTGGCATCGTCCGTGGCGAGCCGCAGGTCGAGCACGAGTGCCGGCGCGGCGAGCGCGGCGGCGCTGGTCGGTTCGTCGATGGGCGCGGTGCCGAGGCGCAGGTACCGCAGGCCGCGGCCGAGGTCGTGCGGATCGACGGCGGCGGCCTGCTCCGTGCGCGGCGCGGGCGCGGGGGCTTCGACCGCCGGCGCCGGATCGGCCGCCCACGCGGCGGCGACCAGCCCGAGGGCGAGGACCGGCGGCAGGGCGCGCAGCGCGCGGGTGCGGAGGGCGCGGGCGGGCATCACTTCCGGTTGAGCTGCTTGGCGCCGATGTCGCGGCGGCAATATTTGGAGACGAACCCGATCCGGTCGCAGAGCGCGTAGGCCTGGCGGGCGGCCTGGCGCAGCGTGGGCGCGAGCGCCGTGACGCCGAGCACGCGGCCGCCGTTGGTCACGATCTGGCGGTTGCTGGAGACGGCGGTGCCGGCGTGGAAGATGAACTCGCCCGAGCCGGAGACGCGCGGCAGTGTGATGGCATCGCCCTTCGGATACTTGTCGGGGTAACCCTGCGCGGCGAGCACGACGCAGAGGGCGTAGTCCGGCTTGATCGCGAGCTTCACCTCGTGGAGGCGGTTGTTGGCGGCGGCCCAGAGCAGCTCGACGGTGTCGGTGGCGAGGCGGGGGAGGAGGACCTGGGTCTCGGGATCGCCGAAGCGGGCGTTGAACTCGATGACCTTCGGGCCCTTCGGCGTGAGCATGAGGCCGATGTAGAGGGTGCCGCGGTAGTCGATGCCCTCGGCGGCGATGGCGTCGACGCTGGGGCGGCAGATCGTCCGCTCGATCTCGGCGAGCAGCTCGTCGGTAACGACCTCGGCGGGCGAGTAGGCGCCCATGCCGCCGGTGTTGGGACCGGTGTCGCCGTCGCCCACGCGTTTGTGGTCCTGGCTGGTGGGGAGGACGACGAACTCGCGGCCGGAGACGACGAGGTGGATGGAGGTCTCCTCGCCGTGGAGGCAGTCCTCGATCAGGATCCGCTGGCCGCTCGCGCCGAACGCGCCGCCCTCGAGCATCATCTTCACGGCGGCCTCGGCCTCCTTGAGCTCGGGGGTGACGACCACGCCTTTGCCGGCGGCGAGACCGTCGGCCTTGATGACGTAGGGCGCCTTGCGGGTCTTCAGGTACGCCACGGCGGGGGCGACCGCGGTGAAGAACTTCGCGGGGGCGGTGGGGATCTTGTATTTGAGGAGCAACTCCTTGGTGAAGATCTTGCTCGCCTCGAGGCGGGCGCCGTCGGCCTTCGGGCCGTAGGCGGGGATGCCGGCGGCGATGAGTGCGTCGACCAGGCCGAGGCTCAGCGGGACCTCGGGGCCGACGATGACGAACTCGATGCGCTCCTTCTTGGCCAGCGCCACCAGGCCCGGGATGTCGTCGACGGGCACCGGGAAACACTTCACGTCGCGCGCGATGCCGCCGTTGCCGGGAGCCGCCAGCACGCGCGGGTGCGCGGGGCTGTTGAGGCAGGCGGTCACGATGGTGTGTTCGCGGCCGCCGGAGCCGACGACGAGGATGGAGCGGGGAAGTGGCAGTGTCATGGAAGGGACGGTACTGGAGGCGGGATCAGAGCAGAGGACGGGCGGGCAGCTCAAGCGCGGCGATGGCGGCCATGATGCGCTCGGAGGCGAGCTGGTAGCGTTGTTTGCCGGAGGCCGGATCGTCGTAATCGGCGGGGCGCAGCGGCCGGCCGAGCACGTAGGAAACGGGGTGGGGCGTGGGAATCTTGGCGTTGCGACCGAAGGCCTCGAACGAGCCGAAGATGCGCGCGGGCACCACCGGCACGCCGGTCTTGCAGGCGATCATGCCCACGCCGGACTTGGCGGGCTGGAGTTGGCCGTCCATCGAGCGCGTGCCCTCGGGAAACAGGATGACGACGCCGCCGGCCTCGAGCGCGGCGATGGTCTTCTTCAACGCGCCCACGTCGGCGCCGTCGCGGTCGACGGGGATGCACTCGATGTGGTTCATCCACCAGTTGGGGATGCCGGGTTTCCAGAGCGTCTTGCGGGCGAAGAAACGGATCTGGTGCGGGATCTGGCAACCGAGCAGCGGCGGGTCGAGGTGGCTGCAATGATTGGAGGCGATCAGGAGCGGGCCGGTGCGCGGGACGTTGTGCACGCCGACGACCTCACCGCGGAACACCGTGTCGGAGGCCACGCAGATGAGCTGGCGGCAGAGCCAGTAGAGCAGATTGCGCTTCATGGCTGCGACGCACCGAGGCGCGGGGCGATGGACGCCGCGAGATGATCGACGACCTGCGGCAAGGTCATGTGGGTGGAGTCGATCGGCGTGGCGCCGGCCGGGCAGACGAACGGCGCGGTCTTGCGCGCGGCGTCGAGCCGGTCGCGTTCGGCGATCGAGTCGGTCTGGCCCTCGGCGGCGCGGCGGCGGGCGCGCTCGACCGGGTCGGCGTGGAGGAAGAAGCGGAAGTCGGCCTCGGGGAAGATGACGGAGCCGATGTCGCGGCCTTCCATGACGAGCCCGCGGAAACCGCCGGTGCGGGCGACCTGCGCCTGGCTGCGTTGGTACGCGAGCAGGAAGCGGCGCACCGCCGGCACGGCGGCGAAACGGGAGACGTTCTCATTCACGCGCGGGCCGCGGATCTCGTCGCCGGGGATCTGCCCGGCGATCTCGATCACCGAACTGCGGCCGACGATGCGCTGGCCGAGCGGCAGCACCGCGAGGGCGGCGGCCACGGCGGATTCATCTTCCGGAGACACACCGCGCTCCAACAGTTGGTGCGTGACGAAGCGGTAGTGCGAGCCGGTGTCGACGTGCAGCAGGTGGAACCGTTCGCTGAGCGCGCGCGAAGTGGACGACTTGCCGGAGGCGGCGCCGCCGTCGATGGCGACGATGAGAAATGGCGCGGCGGTGGTCATGACGAGGGAGGGGAAGCGGCGCGCAGGCCGGCGAGCACGTCGAAGAAGTTCGGGAAGGTTTTCGCGCAACAGGCCGGGTCGCGCACGGTGAGCCACGGCTGGCCGTCGCCGCGCAGGTCGCGGCAACCGAGCACGCCGAAGCTCATCGCGAAGCGGTGGTCGCGGTAGGTCTCGATCTCGGCCGCGCGCAACGGGCGCGGCGTGATGACGAGCGTATCCTCGGTCTCGACGACCTCCTGGCCGAGGCGGCGCAGTTCGGCCGCCATGCCGGCGACGCGGTCGGTCTCCTGTTTGCGGGTATGCGCGAGGCCGCGGATGGTCGTGGGACCGTCGAGCAACGGCGCCAGCGCGGCGAGCGTGAGGAAGGTGTCGGAGAAGGTGTTGAAGTCGGCGTCGACGCCGCGCGGCTTCGCGCCGGCGGGCAAAGCGCTCACGAGCGCACCGCCTTCGCGGTGGAGTTGCAGACCGACGCGGGCGATCACCTCGGCGAAGGCGAGGTCGCCCTGCAGGCTCTCGCCTGCCTCGGGCAACCCGGCCACGCGCACGGTGCCGCCGGTGGCGAGCGGGAGCGCGAGGAAGTAGGAGGCGGCGGTGGCGTCGGGCTCGATCTGGTACACGGCCGGCGCGGCGAAGGCGCGGCCCCATGGCACGTCGAACTCGGCGGCGGGCTGGGCGGCGAGCGCTGCGGTGGGTTGGCCGAACTGCGCCATCTGGCGCAGCGTCATCGCCACGAACGGCCAGCGCACGCCGCCGACGAGCTTGATGCGCAGCGGCGCGGCGCACAGCGGCGCGACCATGAGCAGGGCGGAGAGCATCTGGCTGCTCTCCCGGGCGTCGATCTCGACGGTGCCGCCGCGCAGGCCGGAGGCGTGCAGCTCGAAGGGGAAACAGCCGGGTTGGCCGAGGAAAACGAACTTCGCGCCGAGCCGGGTGAGGGCGTCGATCAGGCCGCCCATGGGCCGGCGGCGCATCGCCTCGACCCCGTCGAAAAAGTACGTGCCGCGCCCGGCGGCGGCGCAGAGCGCGGTGAGGAAGCGCGCGGCGGTGCCGGCGTTGCCCACGTGGATCGTGGCCTCGGAATCGGGCAGCCGGCCGGAGCAGCCGGAGATGCGGAAGGTGTGCGCGGCCGCGTCGGCCTCGACCGGGATGCCGAGCTCGCGCAATGCGGCCGACATGATCTCGGTGTCCTCGCTGAAGAGCGCGCCGCGCAGCTCGACCGGCTCGGCGCCGAGGGCGGCGAGGAGGAGCGCGCGGTTGGTCAGGCTTTTGGAGCCGGGCAGGGTGACGGCGCCGTCGGCCGGCCGGGTGAAGGGCGCGATCGGCAGCAGCGCGGGCAGGGCGGCGCTCATGGGTTCACGCGGAGCTTGTCGCGCCAGGCCTTGCCGCGCTCGAGGATCGCGAGCAGCTCGAGATCGTTGCGGTTGGCCAGCGCGGCGTGGAGCGCCTGCAACTCGTCCTGATAGGAGCGGAGCGCGCGCAGGACCTCGTCGCGGTTGGCGTCGAGGATGCCGCGCCAGAGTTTCGGGTCGCCGGAGGCCACGCGGGTGGTGTCGCGCAGGCCGGGGCCGGCGAGATTGCGCCAGTCGGAGTGTTTCCCGGCGAGCAGGGCGCACAGGCTGGCGGCGAGGAGATGGGGCAGGTGGGAGACGTGGGCGACGATCTCGTCGTGGCGGTCCGGGTGCATGGTCACGACCTCGCATCCGAGTGCGCGCCAGAAGCGCACGAGTCCCTCGATCGCGGCCGCGGGCGTGTTGTCGAGCGGAGTGACGAAGCAGGCGCGCCCCTGGAAGAGTTCGGCGCAGCCGGCCTCGTGGCCGCATTTCTCGGAGCCGGCCATCGGATGCGAGCCGATGAAAACCGGGCCGGCGGGCTCGGCCGGGTAGTCGGCGGCGGCGCGGCGGCAGAGTTCGCCTTTCACGCTGCCGACATCGGTGACGATGGCGCCGGCGGCGAGCTGCGGGCGGATGGCGGCGGCGAGTTGGGGGATGTTCTCGACCGGGGCGCAGATCACCACCAGCGAGGCGCCGCGGGCGGCCTCCTCGGGCGTGGCGGCGACGGTGTCGCACCACGGCAACGTTTCGAGCTGCACACGGACTTCGGGGCGGCGCGCCCAGACGACGATGCGCCGGGCCACGCCGAATCGGCGGGCCGCCATCGCGACCGAGGCGCCCAACAAACCGGGCGCGAGGATGGTGAGCTGGTCTACCACAGGGGGCTGAGCAAAAAGGGCGGCGGGGCAAAGTCCAGCCATTCGCCGGCGGGATGGGTGGAGGTTTTGAGTGCGCGTGGCGCCAGCCGGCGGGATGGTTGGAGGTGAGGATGTGGCGGTAACCGAGTTCCCTTCCGCCCCGGTCCTCCACATCGGCTCAGCAGCCTGTCCTGCGCGGCAGGAGTGAGGCCCGACCGGCGAGGGAAGGGGCGGTTCGTCAAAGGGGGTGCGACTCGGTGCACGTCTCCCGGAATTTCCGCCTTTGGCATTTGGACGGCTGGAGCAGTTTCATACCCTGAGGCATGCCCCACAAAGCGATTCCCCTGCTTGTCGCACTCTTTGCTGCCGCCTGCCTTCGTGGTCAGGAAGCCCCACTGAACTCCCAGGTCTATGCCTGGGACCAGTCGCCGACCGTGGACTCCACGAGTGGTCCGGTGCGGCGCCTGTGCCGCGGCAGCGGCGCCGATCTCGAGTTGCTCGAGGTCACCGCCACAACCTTGGCCGCCGGACAATCCGCCGCCGGCGAAGCAAGCGACGGGTGTGAGCGCATCCTGATTGTGAAGTCCGGGAGACTGGAGGTGGCGCTCGCTGCGCAAAGCCGCACGCTTGGAACGGGCAGCGTTGTGATGGTGATGCCCGGCGATCGCTGCCGACTGGCCGCGACCAAGGAGGAGCCTGTGACCTATTTCCAACTGCGCTACAAGTCGCGCCGTCCGGTCGAGCTCGCCCGCGGGCAGAAGACCGGCGGCTCGGCGCTGATCGAATGGGGCGACCTGAAGCACACGGCCAACGACGTGGGCGGGCGGCGCCAGCCGTTCGAGCGCGCCACGGCGATGCTCTCGGAATCCGAGATGCATGTGACGACCCTGAACCCCGGGCTCACGACCCATGCGCCGCACACCCATGTGCCCGAGGAGATCGTGCTCATGATCAGCGGCGAGACGGAGATGAACATCGATGGGCGCCCGCACCGTGGCACCGCTGGCGATCTCTATTTCCTCGGCTCGATGGTTCCGCACAATATCCACAACGTAGGTACCGAGCCGGCCGAATACTACGCGTTCCAGTGGCGCTGAACGATCCGCGCCATGCCGCTCGCCCCCTTCTCCGTCCGGCTGCTGTTGTCGGCGGTGTTGCTTGCCCTCTTCCCGCCGCCCGCCCACGCCCAGCGGCTCGCGACCCTCACGGTGACGCTTGACGCCGCGGTGCCCGAGCAGGGCGTGCCGGTGTCGGCCGAGCTCGCCTTGCCGGCGTTGCCGGCGGATGCCGCCCTGGGCCTGTCCGAAGTGGGCGGAGCGGTGCGCGCACCGGTGCCAATGCAGGTGACCTCCGGCGCAACGGCGCGAATCCATTGGTTGGTGTTGCCGCGGGCCGACGGCTCGACGCACCGCGTGTACGAGTTGGCCCGGATCACCGCGCCGTCCGGAGCGGTGGCCCCGGCGATGAGCATCGCCGACGCCGATGGAGTGCTCACGTTGCGCTCGGGCGAGCGGGAGTCGCTCGGCTATCGCCATGGGCTGCAGGCGCCGCCGGAAGGCGTCGCGGCGGCGTTTGCGCGCAGTGGATTCATCCATCCGTTGCGGGCGCCGCACGGTCAGGTGCTCACGCGGATCCAGCCGGCGGACCATTACCACCATTTCGGGCTTTGGGCGCCATGGACACACGTCGAGTTCGAGGGGCGCGAGGTGGATTTCTGGAACCTTGGAGATCGGAAGGGTACGGTGCGCTTCGCTCGGTTCGAGGGGGTCGTGGCCGGGCCGGTGTTCGCCGAGTACCGGGCGGAGCAGGAGCATGTCGTTCTCCTGCCGGGAGGCGGCGAGAAGGTGGCACTGCGCGAGGTGCAGGAGGTCCGGCTCCATCGCTCGCCCGTTGCCGACTCCTACCTGTTCGATCTCACGATCCGGTTGCGCTGTGCGGGAACGAGTCCGGTGCGGTTGCTGGAGTATCGTTATGGCGGACTCGGCTGGCGCACGACCGAGGAGTGGAACCGGACGAACAGCGAGGTCCTGACCTCCGAGCGACGCACACGGCGCGAGGCCGATGGCAGCAAGGCCCGCTGGTGTCTGGTGCAGGGGGAAGTCGACGGAGGAGAGGATTACGCCGGTGCCGCGTGGTTGAACCATCCGGAGAATTTCAACTCGCCCGCACCGCTGCGTGTGTGGCCCGAGGACCAGAACGGGCGCGGCGATCTCTTCGTGAACTTCGCGCCCACCAAGGATCGGGACTGGTTGATCGAGCCGGGCCGGGAGTACGTGTTGCGCTATCGTTTCGTGGTCTTCAACGGTCACCGGGGAGCGGACATGCCAGAAGCCGCCTGGCACCATTTCGCGAAGCCGCCGATGGTGCAGGGGAAAATGGAGTGAGGGAGCGGAGGGACAAAAACGATACGCTTGCGAGGTGTTTCAGCCCCCGCCCATCCGGTCTCCGGTGCTTGGTCGGCTTGGGGCGGAGACGGTAGCGGCGCAGCAGCCCGGCATCGTTCGGCACGGTCTTCTACGGCACGCGCACGAGCACGTGGATAGGGTTGCTTCATGATCGCGTAGGTGAGGACCGCGACGCCGCAGAACTCGGCCGTGAGCCAGAGCTGGCCCCGCAGGACCTCCTTGGGCGGGGCGTCGATCACCCGTTCGCCGTTCACCACCCGCGTCAGGCAATGGTGTGCCGCCTCGCCGTCCTCCTCCGCCACCTTGATCCGCGCCGTTCTCATGGTGCTCCTCCCGCACGCCCCAAGTGGCGTCCTCGTCTCGTTTCAGACCTGTCCCTTCTACGTCTCTTCTACGTCTCCTGTGGGATGGCTGGGTTACGGATTCAACTCACCGAGCAGATCGGCGGCCGTCGCGAGATCGATGCGCACGTTGTCGTAGTCGGTGCGGTCCCACCCGTTGCCCGTGGTCCGGTTGCGATAGAACCCGACCGCGCCACCCGGGAACTGCGCTGGCTCCGCATGCGTCCAACTGTACGTACCGCCGGCCGTGAAGGAGACGCCGAACACCCCAGCCTCGATCGAGAGCGTGAGCGTGGCCCGCCCGCCGGACGGTGCCGGCATCGTGGCGACCACTGTCTCCACCCCACCGAGCCTGCGCACGAACCTCCCGCCGAAATCGAAGTAGTAGTAGTTATCCGGATTCTGGTAGAGGACGATTACGCCGCAGTCGCTCATCGGCCGGGAGAAATCGAACGAGAAGGTGACGTTGGCGAAGCGCTTCGAGGTGACCACGATGGCGGGCTTGTTCTCGTACACGGTGGAAAGCAACAGATCGCCCGCCCCGCCGTTCATCGTGCGGAAACGCGTATAGCCCTCGGGCATGTACCAGCGAATTCCGGTCGTGTCCGCGGTGTTGAGGAACGGGTCCTGCACGTCGATGCGCGCATCGGTGAAGTTGTCCACGAAGTGGAGCGGCACCGCGGGCTCGGGCAGGAAGTCGTAGACCTCGGGCGAAGGATTCCGCCCCGGTACCTCGAACGCGCCGATGTCCGCCCGCGCGTCCCGGGCGGCCTCCATGAAGTCGATCGTGAGCCGCTCCGGGAGCGCAGTGACATAGTCGAGCCCGATCCCCGTGCCCGCGTCAACGGCCTGGTTCTGCGTGGTGAGCTGGCCAATGACTTTGCCGGTGGTATCCATGTAGTCCTGCACATTGCCCGGAATCGCGTCATAGGGCAGAGCGGTGAGGACGGCATCCCCGCGGCTGAGGGCGTTGCCCGAATTGGGCGCGATGCGGTAGAGATTGTGCCCGCTGAACGCCAAGGGCGAACCGGTATAGACGCGGGCCTGGCTGCCGTCGGCGAAGAGGTTGTTGTACACCGAACCCTCGCCGTCGCACGACGGCCACATGATCTTGTGGGTCGTGCTGTGGACGACGCGGTCCTCGCCTGTCACCATGTCTTTGGGATAAAGGCCCGTCCAGCGGTCCTCCGGGGCGTAGACGAAGGTATTGTGCCGGAAGATGAAACGGTCCCGGACCGCGGCTCCGCCATGGATGGTTTCTTCCCCGCCGGTCGGGCCGAAGACGTTGTTCTCGAAGACCCAATTGGAGTACTCCTTCCCCGTGAGGGTGCTCGCGTTGACCATCACGCCCATGCACTCGACGTGATAGATGATGTTGCCCCGCACGGTGAGGTTGCGGGTCGCATCGATGAGCGTCCAGATGTGGATGCCGTCCGCATGCCGACCCCAGGTCCACCGGATCTCGGGCGGATAATTCGCGGGATCGTCGAAGCCGTCGTCGACGTCGTGGATCCAGTTGCCCTCGATCAGCCAATTGTCGCCGCCGAGCACCCGGATGCCGTCGTGCGCGATGTGATGGATACGGTTGCCGATGATGGCAAAGTCGTGCGACGCCGCGCCGATGCCGACCGCGACCTGGGTGATGTCGTTGCCGCGGATCGTGATGTAGCGGCCGTTGGAAATGCCGACGCCGACTTTGCCGTCGATCGAGGAGATCGAGTCGTTGAGCGGGCCCACCCGGTTGATCGTGCAGTTCGCGATTTCGATATGCCGGCCGCCCTTGAGATCGACACCGTCCTCGATGATCAAGCCTTCGACCCGGATGAAGAGGTCCACATTGCCCTTCACCGTGAAGGGCAACTGCACGGCGAGATTGTTGCTGGTCCGCTCGGTCGTGTTCTTGGTGCCGAAATCGATGCGCGTCGCGCGCGGCGCGTGGCCCGGGGCCGCCTTGAACGTCACCCAGTCGGTGAAATGCGCGAGCGGGAGCGCCACCTCCGCGCCCCAGTTCCGATTGTCGTCCCTGGTCCGCCCCGCGATCAACGTGCCATAGTGGCCGGTGCGGAGGAGCACCGTGTCGCCCGACTGCACGGAATAGAGCGCCTTCTTGAAGGTGCGCCACGGCCGCGCCGCGCTGCCATCGCCGGTGTCGTCGTCGCCGGCGTTGGCATCGAGGTAGTAAGTGTTCCCGACCACCGGCGGGTGCAACGGGTCGGTGCCGGCGAGCACCTCCGCGCCGTCGCTCTGCCCGTCGCCGTCGGTGTCGGCCGTGGTGGCAGACGTGCCGAGCTGCGCCTCCTCCCAGTCGTTGAGGCTGTCACCATCGGTGTCGGCGTCGGCCACGACCACGCGCCAAAACTTCCGTGCCGGCTCGCCCGCTCCAGCGCTCTGGACCACCGCGTTCAAGTCCGCGCCCCCGCCGGCGTAAACGGTCGGCAACGCAGTCCACGTCACGAGATCGGCGGATGCTTCGAGATGGTATTGTTTCCCGGCCACGCCGGCCCAGCGCAACGCGACACTCCCGGCGCCAGCAATCGTCATCGCCGCTGTAAACCGGCTACTCGGGTCGAGCGGATTCGTGCCCGCCAGCGCCTCGGCGAGATTGGCGACGCCGTCGCCGTCGGGGTCGGCCGTTGGTGAACCGGCTATCGGATACAGATCCGACCAGCAGTCGGACAGGCCGTCGGCGTTCTGATCGATGGTTGCGTCAGCCGGCAACGCGGCGGCCGCGAGAAACAGGATAGCGATGGTTGATGCGCGCATGGAGGGCCTCTCGGCCTGGAGCCGACGATGGTGGGCTCGCCGGAAGAACGCGCGTCCGGTTGGCGTAAACAGGTTGAGAAAAGCCACGCCGCCGGCGGTGCGGGAGGGGATGGACTTCACTGTATCGCTGCGCGACGGCCGTAGCGAACGCCGGACCGGCGAGGGCGGACGAGAAGTTGGAAGATAGACGTCGGGCGTTGGAGCACAGCCGTCTCGTTGGTGGTTCCGATCGGTCGAATCCGCATCCAAACTTTTAGGTTCAGGCTTCTCGGTTCTGTTCGAACGCGTTCGGCCTCCTCGCTACCCGCTACTCGATGCTCGCTCCTGGTCCGACATGGAGGCGTTTTGGGTCGAGTAGGGGACGGCGGGATCGAACGGCCGCCTTGTCGAAAGTTTACCCCCCTTCAGCCCCCCCAGATCGCGCTCGACCTCCGGCGGCAGTTCCGCGAACTGGGCGCCGGAACCAATCCGCATTCCCATGGGCAACATCCTCGTTCTCTTTCACTCCAAGAGCGGCAACACCGCCAAGATGGCCGCCGAGGTCGCCGCCGGCGCCGCCCGCATCCCGGGTATGGAAGTGCGGCTACGCACCGTCGCCGAAGCCACGGCCGAGGATGTCCGTTGGTGCCACGGCATCGCCGTCGGCTCCCCGGTGAACATGGGACTTGTCGCCTGGGAGATGAAACAGTTCTGGGACACCAAGATGCCCGACGACTGGAGCAAGCTCGACGGGCGCATCGGCTGCGCGTTCAGCTCGCAGGGCGGCTGGGGCGGCGGCGCGGAGATCACCTGCCAGTCGATCCACACGATCCTCGTCAACTTCGGCTTCCTGGTCTTCGGCCTGCCCGACTATGTGGCCCACCAGTTCAATGTGCACTACGGCGCCACCCTCTCCGGCGAACCCCGCGAACCGCGCGAGATCGAGGCGTGCCGCCGCCTCGGCCAACGGCTCGCCGAGTGGGTCGCAGTCTATGTCGACGGCCGCAAGGAAGAGCACCCGCTCACCTCCGGTCGCACGCGCTTTCCGTGGTGACACTGCCACGTCCAACCCGCGCTGCGGCCACGAGAAAGGCTGGTGCGGGACCGACCTTCGATGGGGGGCGGAGGGCGGAGGCCGGCGGCGGAGAACTTGAAACACCGAGCGCACGCAGGAGCGTTCTGCCGTGCGGCAGAATCTGCGGCGCGAGGCGCCTGCGAGACGACTGAATGGTCACAAAGAATGTTTGGCGGTCCGGCCTCCTCGCTGCTTCCTTTCGGCGCGTTCGTGGTCGAGCAGGGGGCGGTTCGCGTGCGACTGGAGTCGCGAGGTAAACGGTAAAACCTGACCCCTTTTTCGGCCTCTGCCACGTCCAACCCGCGCTGCGGCCACGAGAAAGGCTGGTGCGGGACCGACCTTCGATGGGGGGCGGAGGGCGGAGGCCGGCGGCGGAGAACTTGAAACACCGAGCGCACGCAGGAGCGTTCTGCCGTGCGGCAGAATCTGCGGCGCGAGGCGCCTGCGAGACGACTGAATGGTCACAAAGAATGTTTGGCGGTCCGGCCTCCTCGCTGCTTCCTTTCGGCGCGTTCGTGGTCGAGCAGGGGGCGGTTCGCGTGCGACTGGAGTCGCGAGGTAAACGGTAAAACCTGACCCCTTTTTCGGCCTCCTTTTTCGGCCTCAAGACGACTTGCTGAGGCGTCGAACCGGCGCGGATCCCTTGCTCCAGCCGTTCGAGTTCTTCTGCTTCGAGTGAAATCAGCCTGCTGTGGCGGGTCATGCCACCAACGCGCCGGCCCGCCGCTTATGAGCACCTATTTGTGGGACACTACACTAACGCGGCTGCTGGAAAAGTCGGAGTTTTCAGGTGTTGATTCGCAAGTCGTTGATAAACGAACACGGATTTCTCCTGAATCGATGACTTGCGAGAGTGCCGGCAGAAACTGCTCCTTGAGAAAACGATTCAAGGGCCGCGCCATACCCGGGATCGTAGCCTTTCTCGGCGACCGTGCTGGGGAGCGGTCATTTCCTACTTGATAGGAAGTACTGCAGCATGGGCCCGACCTTCTCCCGGTGGGCGATGCTCCAGAACGGCCGAAGCTCGGCCTCGAACTCCGCTATCGTCATATTGAAGCGTTCGCGCCTCCCAAGGTGTTCCTCGATCATCGCTATCGACTTGAACTCGGGACTGCCGACATCGGGAATATCCAGCACGAGCCTGCCAGCGGGTTTGATGAGTCGGCGGAACTCCTTCATGGCGCTTTGAACATAGGCTTTCTCGAAGTACTCGAGCGAGCCGATGCAGGCGCCGATCTCGAAGTAGGCGTCCGCGAAAGGCGTCTCATGCATTCCGCAGCAGACGAGCGCTCCCGTGCGCAGGCGGTTCCGGTTCGCGTAGGATTGCAGGAGCTCGATCGTGTTCGGGCTGATGTCGACGCCGTGGTAGAGCGACGCCCACTTGTTGTACCCGCGAAACATCAGGTTCAGGCAGCATCCGAAGTCGATGAACCTCATGTCCAGCCCGGGTGAAAGAAAGGTGCGGATCCCGTCGCGTGCGCTGTCAGAGAGGTTGCCTTCCTCCCGCATTTTTAGGAACAAGCGATAGGCGGGGGTGGCCGTGATGAGCTCCGGGAACTCCTTGTATTGGTCGATTCCCTGCTTTCCCAGAACGATCGCGCGATCGTAGGAGTCTGCGACTGCCTTAAGTTGGTCTTTCATGGGTTGTGGCGCAGCGCGCGGATGGGCGTGTCCGGTCTTTGTGGTCTTTGCGGTGAAATGGATTGGAGGGCCGAGCTGGAGCTCGGCGTTTTCGGGGCGGAATCGCCTGCCCTTCGACAGGCTCAGGGCCTTGGACGGCAAGCAGGCTCCTACCTCGGGCGATCGGCTCTCTGTGCACTTTGTGTTCGCTGTGGTGAAGATCTCCCGTCGGTTCGGGCTTCGTTCTCTTCGTTGGCTTCTGTCGTTAGGATCGGATGAGTCTGAGCGGCTCACCGGGGACTCTGCTGTTCAGCAGAGCCCTACCGCGGAGTCGCTTGCAAGCAGGCTCCTACATCGTTCCGCCCTCGCTTCGTGAACTCCTCCGCCGCTGTGCGCTCTCTGCCCTGCTGAACGGACGGCGGCGGAGCGCCGTCCCAACCCCATTTCCAGTTCGTCGTTTTGGCGCGGATGGTGAGGGTGGCGTGGTCCATCACGTCGTCGGTGATGCCCGTGCAGGACGTGCCGGAAAAACCCTGCTGTTCTTTTGCGGCGAAATCCGCCTAGCTGGCGGGCGACGACCATGGCGAAGAAATCCAGCGGCGATCCGGCCGCGCCCAAGAAGCTCAGCACCTACACGATCAAGCTCGACGACGCGCAGATGAAGAAGCTGCGCGCGGCCTGCGAGGCGAAGTCGTGGGAGCCGTTCGCGGTCGCCTACACCCATTTCGCGTTCAAGGGGCCCGATTGCAACGTGAGCGCCTACACGAGCGGCAAGGTCGTCGTGGCCGGCAAGGGCACGGAGGACTTCGTGCAGAACGTGATCGAGCCGGAGGTCACCGGCCAGGCGAAGCTCGGCTACGACGCGGTGCTGCACCCCGAGTGGTTCACGGCGCACGCCGGGCTCGACGAGAGCGGCAAGGGCGACTTCTTCGGGCCGGTGATCGCGGCGACGGTGATCGCGGAGAAATCGGCGATCGACGCGTGGATCGCGGCCGGCGTGAAGGACAGCAAGAAGATCGCCGACTCGCAGATCATCAAGCTCGACGAGCTCATCCGCGGCACGCCGGGTGTGGTGGTGGAGACGTGTTCGTGCGGGATGACGAAATACAACGAGCTGATGGGGCGGCCGGGGGCGAACCTGAACCGGTTGCTCGCCTGGCAGCACGCCACGGCGCTCAACGCGGCACTGAACCAGAAGTGGGTGCCGTGGGGCCTGCTCGACCAGTTCACCGAACAGCCGCTCGTGCAACGCGAGCTGGCGAAGAAGGCGACGGCGCAGTTCGACCTGCAGATGCGCACGAAGGCGGAAGAGGATCCGGTGGTCGCGGCGGCCTCGGTGGTGGCGCGCGCGGCATTCGTGCGCGAGATGCACGCGCTCTCCCTGAAATTCGGCGACAAGCTCCAGAAGGGCGCCAGCGCGGCGGTGAAGGCGCAGGCCCACGAGATCATCCGCCGGTTCGGTGCGCCGGCGCTGCGGGAGTTCGCCAAGCTGCATTTCCGCACGGCCTACGAGGTCGTGAGCGAGGCCGGCAAACTCGACGAGCTGCCGCTGAAGGAGCCGGGCGAGAAGATGGAATGGGGGAAACGGTGATTGCGGAATGCGGAATGTGGAGCGGGGCTTCGCCGGTTGTGCGCGAAGCGGGCGCAGTGCGCTGCGGTGTTCGGTGCGAGCATGCCGTCGGCGTAGGGAGCGAGCCTGCTCGCTCCGCTTGGGGTCAGCGCCATCCGGACGGTGCGAGCCAGCTCGCCCCCGACACGGAGAGCTCGGCTTACCGGGCCTTGCCCATTCCGCGATCCGCCTTCCGCAATCCGCATTTCTCCTAGCCATGGCCAAACGTCGCCAGCTCCGCGGCTTCGACCTGAAGCAGATCGTCGGTTTCGATACGCTCATCGGCGTTGACGAGGCCGGGCGCGGTGCGCTCGCCGGGCCGGTCGTGGCCGGCGCGGTGCGGGTGAGCCGCGAGTTCCTCGAAGGTCGCTGGGCGCAGACGCGCGCCTCGAAGGTCAACGACTCGAAACAGCTTTCGGCCGAGCAGCGCGACGAGGTGTTTGCCGACCTGCAGCAGCTCGCCGCGGCCGGCGAGATCGCGCTGGGCGTGGGGCGGGCCGAAGTGGGCGAGATCGAGAGCCTGAACATCCTGGGGGCGACGAAGCTGGCGATGCGCCGCGCGATGGAGTCGATCTATCCGCCGGAGGTTTTCCGCCAGCGCGAGGAGCCCGACCTGTTTGCCGGCGCGGAGGCGCTGGCGGCCTTCCAGCCCACGGTGAACTGCCGGGTGTTGGTCGACGGCGTGAAGCTGCGCGGCTTCCCGTACCCGCACGAGGGGCTGGTGCATGGCGACGCCCGTTCGCTGTGCATCGCGATGGCCTCGGTGGCGGCGAAGGTCACGCGCGACCGGGCGATGATCGCGCTCGACGCCGAGTATCCCGGTTACGGTTTCGCCGGCCACAAGGGCTACGGGACGGAGGAACACCGGCTCGCGCTCCTGCGGCAGGGCCGCTGCTTCCAGCACCGCGACAAGTTCGTGCGCTCTTTCCTCGAGGGGAAACGGCACGACGTGGTCGGTCAGCTGGGCCTCTTCGGCGCGCTCGAGGAGGAGGGGGCGGGGGAGTGAAGGGGCGTCCTGCGGAGTTGAAAACCGGCGGCAAGCCGGCCAGAACCGTCGGCGTCGTGGCGAAGAAACACACCCCTCTCGACCGTCTGCTCGGCCGACTCGACCATCTGGATTCGGCGGGGCTGACGACGCTCGTCCAGCGGCTGGCGCGCGAGCGCGGGCTGCTGGAGGCGGTGCTCAACACCGTGCAGGAGGGCGTGCTCGTGATCGCCGACACCGGGGCGATCGAATACGGCAACGCCGCGGCGGCGCGCCTGCTCGGCCTGGCCGAAGGGGCGCTGGCGGGGGCGCAGCTCTGGCGCGTGCTGCCGGGCCTGCGGCAGACGCTGGAGGCGACACTTCAGCGCAGCGGACCGCGGCCCGAGGTGATCGCGCGCGAACTGGAGGTGAGCTATCCGCAGCGGCGTTTCCTGCGGCTGCACCTGGTGCCGTTCGACAGCGAGGCGGACGGTCCGCGGCGGTTCACGGCCATCCTCGCCGACATCACCCAGGAGAAGGTTTCCACCGACGAACGGATCGAGAGCGAGAAGGTGAACTCGATCCTGCTGTTGGCGGGCGGCGTGGCGCACGAACTGGGCAATCCGCTCAATTCGCTCACGATCCACCTGCAGCTGCTCGGGCGGAAGTTGAAGAAGCTCCGCTCGCTGGACGATGGCGACTCGGCGCGCGAGTCGCTGCGCATCTGCCAGGAGGAGGTCGACCGGCTCGACGGCATCATCACGAATTTCCTCGAGGCGATCCGGCCGAAGCCGCCGGACTTCAGCGACGTGAACCCCGCGGAGGTGCTCGAGGAGGTGCTGCGTTTCCAGGGCAGCGAGCTGGAGAACCGCGGAATCAAGGTCGAGGTGGCGCTGCCGGCCGAGCCGCTGGTGATCCTCGCCGACCGCAACCAGCTCAAACAGGTGTTCTTCAATCTCGTGAAGAACGCGGCGGAGGCGATGCAGCCCGGCGGGTCGCTGCGCGTGCGCTCGCGCCGGGACGACGAGAGCCTCTTCCTGCTCTTTGGCGACACGGGCAGCGGCATCCGGCAGGAGAACCTGGCGCAGATGTTCCAGCCTTATCATACGACGAAGAAGGGTGGGCACGGCCTCGGCCTGATGATCGTGCATCGCATCATGCGCGACCATGGCGGACAGGTCGGCATCGACAGCCGCGAGGGCGTCGGCACGGTCGTCACGCTCCAGTTCCCGCTGAAGCACAAGCGCGTGCGGATGCTGGAGCATTGAGCGGGAGCGCAGCGAACGAGAGTCGAGCGTCGAGGGACGAGTGCCGGAGCACTGGTGCGCGGGCGGGGGCCACGGGCTGCAGAAAGTCGGCTGCGGAGATCGGCTTTCCGCTTCATCGACTCTTGTCGCTCGCCCGGGTCGGTGCGGGGTGGGCGGCGCAGGAAAAGTTCCGGAAAAATCCCGGGGGCCGGTTGAGAATAACTTGTCGATAGCTCCTTTAGTCCTCCCCGGATCTTCGCCTTCTTGCCCCGGCGTCTCTCCTTCAGGTTCCAGTGTCTACCCCTTGGAAAATCCTGGTTCTGGCCCACCGCGATGCGGAGTTGAGTTCGCTGCGCCGCGAGCTGGAGCGTGCCGGCGTCGCGGCCGAGCTGGCACTCGTGCGCAACGGGGATGCGTTGGTGAAGAAATTCGAGACGGGGGGCTGGGACGCGGTCCTGTTTACCGGGAATGTGGCGCGGTTGCATCTGGCGAGCGCTCTGGCCGAACTGCGCCGGCGCGATCCGTTGCTGCCGATCGTGCTCGTGGTGCGCGCGAGCGAGGCCGAGGCGTTGCTCGGGGTGGCGAAGGCCGGGGTCAGCGCGGTGGTTTTCGTGGAGACGTTGGCGTTGTTGCCGATCACGCTGGAACGCGAGGTTCTCCGCTACCGCGAAGCCCGCGCGCAGCAGCAGGCGCGGCAACGCGCCGCCTGGCTCGATCGGGGGATGGGCCTCGCGCCGGTCGCCCTGGCGATCGCCGACCGGCGGGGTGTGCTCCACTGGGCCAATGCCGCGTACCTCGAGCTCGTGGGGATGCGGAGCGAAGAGGTCGAGGCGGGCGAGGTCACCATCTGGGAAGCCGGGGATGAGCGCTGGGCCGACTTGAGCGAGGCCCTGCATGCCGGGCGGCCGTGGCGCGGCAGTGTGCCCGCTCCGGCGCGCGGTGGCGAGGCGACGCTGCATCAGTTGCAGATCGCCGGCCTGCCGCTGGAGACCGAGGAGATGTGGTATGTCGTCGCGCGCCAGCCCGTCGGCGGCGCCACGACCGGCTTCGAGGACCGGCTGCTGTTCGGACATGCGGCTGCTCCGTCCTTTGTCTA
>DAOOFR010000055.1:0-19315 GCA_035415285.1 Opitutaceae bacterium | reverse complement strand
AAGTGGCTGGTTTTGATTCGACCCTTCCTGGCTGGTTTTGAGTGACCGCTGACAACGGGTGCGCAAACTGTCGACCAAGGACATACCGAAGGACAGCAACGCGTCCAGCATCGTCAAAGCGGTGCAACAGACCACCAAGGGCCCATTTGAGCACTTCCGGGTGGCGCCCCCGCCGCCACACCAACCAAGGCCCCACTTCGCCGCCAAAACGCCAGCGCATCCAATGCCAAATGCGCAGGTGGACTACGCAGTACATCTGGGGCAGATCGGCTCCAGGTTCCTTCCGAAAAATCGCCTCAACTGCCATCGAGAACCGAGCGCACAACCCAGCGTCATCACATGCCGGCGGCCAAGTCATGGCCTCATCGCCCAAGCCCAAAGCGCGCGTCCATAGAGACTCTTGGCAGCCCCCCCCATACATCGCCTTCCGGCATTTTTCCCGGCAGCGCTTCCGGCACCTGCTCCACCACAGCTAGGGCCAGCTCGGCGGCTCCGCGAACCAACTCAGGCGATGGAGGAGCGAGCACTTCATCACTCTCCCCCCGGCAAACCTTCAGCGTCATCTCCAATGCCCGCCAAAGCCAACTGTTCTTCTCCTCAAGCAAGGCCGCACGAAGCGATTCCAGATCGGCAAAGAAACTCAGCGCCAACTTTGCTGCCTCGGCCGCATTTACCGCCTTCTCCTGCGGACTACCGCCAGCGCAATCGAAGGGTCGCGTGACTCGATAGAACTCATCGAGCTTCGCCCGATCCCAACAATCCGGCCAAATGCCCGGGGCGCGAATCTGCGATTGATCGTCCGCACGTAACAACGCCTCCACTTTCGCACCTCGTCCGTCTTCTCGATCCATCGACCACCGGGGTCTGGTTCTTGTCCGCACTGCGGCGTTGCCATCGGAGGGACGCACGGCGCACAGATCGTCAGGCCACGCTTCGGCGGGCAACCGGCCGAGCAAATAGAAGGCATGCCAGTGTTGATACTCCTCGGGTCGCGTCATCTCCTTCCTCAGAAACTCGTCCAGATCAGAACGGAACGAGAAGGGGAGTTCCGCCCCGAAATCCTCAAGCAACCGACCGCTCCAGTAGGCCAGATTCTCTAGCCGGTAGAGCCCTATTTCCTTTGCCGCTGCCAACCGCAACGCAGCCACAGCGGGGGCTGCCCGATGATCCTCCATCACATCCAGAACCAAGCCCTGAATCGATGCCATCCGCGAGCGTCGCAGCGGGTCCGCAACGGCTCGCGCAAAACGCCCCAAGTCCCGAGAAGCCCATTCTTTCGCTGCGTTGTACACAATACTCCACGCTCTCTCTCGCAAACCATGCCCGAGGTAGCCGTGCGAGTGAAACCAAGAGGGTAGATCGTCGATTAGCGCTGCCGCTTCCTCGCCAGCCAAAGACTGTGCCACCTGCTCCTCCGAGAGCGGGGTGAAGCTCACCTCAGAGTTATTCCGTTCATCCACGCCATCCCGCCACAGCGCCTCGACCAACTCCGCGGCAGCTGGGAAAAATGCATCGGGGAACTCCCGAAGTAGACCTATCCTGCGACCCTCTCCAGCGAGCGTCCACTCAAGCGCGTAGTGCGACATCGAGCTCTGCCATATCTCCTTCCTGAGATGAAAACCATCGCCGGCGCAGCTTAATCCAACGGCCTGCCGATAGATCGCTGCCGCACGAACAGCATCGGCCTTCGCCAAATCGCCTAATCCTTGCAGCACACCCACGCGCACGCGCCACGTCGCTCTCTTCAACTCACGTTCCGCCCAATCAAGAGTCGCCGAATCGGGCAACACACCGGCAACGACTTCCAGCGCGCGACCGATTAACCAAGAGTCGGACCAACGAAATGCCGTCTCAAACCGACGGCACTCGGCTAGACGCCGCAGGTAGCGCGCCGCGGACTCCGTCTCCTCAGCCCGCGCAGCCTGCCCGCGCAGGCGCTCGGCCAAAGAGTCTGCAAAGTCGACGAGTTCGCGCGGGAACTGCTCGTCCAACCATGATGACTCTTGGCTCCAGCCAGCGAGCAACCTGGCCCAGCTCGCTTCGCCCGCCAGCCGAGCGGATACGATCAAGGAGGCGCCAAACCGTGGAGGCAGAGCCTCCTGGACTGAAGCTGGCCAGCGTGCCGGATCGTACTCCGCCCTCGCCTCACGCGCACCGAGGAAACGCGCCAACTCTTCGGCAAGGTCCGCACCCAACATGGCAATCGCATGAACCAAGCCCGCCACACACACCTCCGGCCAATCTTCAGCGGCCCTCTGGTCGACCAGCGCCTCTAGCATAGCGCGTAGCACACCGCGCCTTGCAACTCCGCCCGATATACTTCGCCAACGCGCAGCGACCTCGTTGGCTCTACCCGCGGCCAAACACCATTGAGCGAGAGCGAAATCCCGCAACAAAGGGTGCCTGAACCCGAAGCTGGACCGCAGACGTCCCGTGCGCACAAGCACGCCCTCCGATACAGCAATATCCGCAATCTCAACCAACTCACCGTCTACGGAGAAGGTCCCAATCTGATCCGCAGCACGCCCCCAAAGCGCCAGACTGCGCAAACCCAAGTCGCGCACTTGACGATGCCGAGCTGCCCCAAGCAAACGTCGCTCCCAAAATGCCGCAATTACCCCGTGGCCTGTCTCCGGTGGGGCAACGCTTTCATCCGCTGATGCATCCTCAACAAACGTGCGCCAAAATAGGTCCAACAGGATCGGCGTCCGCAGGATCTCGCGCATTCCAGTCCCAAGAGCCGAATACCGCCTATTGGCATTCAGCAAATGCTCGACCAACGACGATGGCCATGGTTGCAACGCCACACGCGGCCAGCTTCCGATCTGATCCCCCAGCGTTTTTGAATTCCGCCACACCTCCTCGCGCACACTTGCGATCACGCGAACGTTCTCTACGGCGCCTAACCGAGCCAACACCTTGGCCCAGTGGTCCATGATGCCGCCATCCGTGGCTTCATCCAAGGCATCGACCAGCACACTCAAAGTGGAATCAGGCGCGCGCCAAGCTAGCACGCTGGCGCGAAAACGGCAGGCACGCTCAAGGTCATCGACTTCCGATGTCGCCTTCACATCCGCTGCGCCACACCACAACACTTCGCTCGGCCTCTCAGCGCGAGCCCGCTCAGCAAGTTGACGCAAGACAACGCTTTTCCCCGCTCCCCCGGGGGCAGTCACAATCACCCGACGTGCGCTTTTCTCCAGCAAGACATGCCGCGCCTCCGGCTGGTTTTCCTCCAACAGCACAGATTCCCCGTGTCGGCCCAAACCACGCGGGGTACGATCTTCTACCGCCACGCCAACGGTATCCCACACTTGGTGCCAAGCTCGTAGCGTCGCTCCATCGAATGCGCTGACCAATCCCAACACGCCCATCTCCTCTAGCAGCTCCCGAATCGTGAAGAAGTGGCGCTCCGGCTTTAGGGTCACCGCACGCTGGCCCAGCCATCCCAGAAGCGGAGCAGCTTGTTGGTCGTTCAATCCATTCACGAAGAACAACCCCAACAGTCGATCCACCTCGCGCTGAAGGCCACCGTCCGGGCACTCGTGAATCACCATCCGGGCTAACAGCGCCCGCGCGGCCTCCGGCGCCCACGGGGCGCCGTCGAGATCTTTGCCTTCTCCGCACAACGACCACAAAGCGACAGCCCCAAGCTTGGCCACGTTCGTTATGTTCCCCGTGGGTTCATTGGATGGCACAACACAGTCGGTAGCCGAGACCGCAGCGCTCAGTCCTCGCAATTTGAGATACAGTTCGCCGGCCTTTTCAGGGTCCACAACCAAGACAGGGATCACCGCTCGGGATGAACCCAATGCTTGCCGCGATTCACGCCGCAGCCTCGCAAAGAACGCGAGAGCATCACTTCGCTTCAGCTCGCCAGATTTTACCTCAATTAGCTCCAGCCCGTCAGAGGTTTCGACCACGACATCCCAATCTCGCGACTCTCCGCTCGGATCATCGGCGATTGATCGTGCTTCGATGCCAAACCGAGAAAGGCCCCGTTCACTCCACTCTGCGCCGCCACGCGTCCACAACTCATCCATGCGCCCAGCCGATGCGCTCAGCAGACGCTTCAGCAGGTAGTAGTCCTGATACAGGAATCCCTTCCTTGCGCTGATTCCGCTCATGTTGTTTCAGATCTGCAGTTCGTCGGAGTACGTCGAATCGCCGAAGCATCGACCGAAACACCCCCAGGAGACGAGAATGTTGTGACGAACACAGTAGCGCGGGATGCGCGGTTCCTCCGTCGCGGTGCCCGCTCACTCGCCCCGGTCAAGCCGGGGCGAGTGAGCGGGCACCCGCAGCCCAGGTCGATCGCCGGCACGAACGCCGTCGGCCCTCCGCTCCGCTCTACCGGCTGCGCTGCGGCCCGTCGCCGACCGTCCCGGCTGTCCGCGGCGCTCCGTAGTATCCGCGCCGCGATTGTCTCCGCGCTGCCGCGCTGCGCCTCGCCCGGCTCGTTGCCGCCCACCTTCGCCAAGGCTCCGGCGGGCAGGCCTACGCCTTGCGTCCTCGGTTCCGCTGCGCTCATCCCGAGGCCGCAAGCCGCCCGGCTCGCGCTGCTCGCCTTGCGCCGGGCCTAGCCCCCGGCGCGGCAAACCTCCCGCGGTCCTTCGCTTCGTCGCTTCGGTGTCGTGCATGGCGACGATGACGCCCGAACGGCTCGCCCGCGACAACGCCGCACCCCTACCGGGAACGCGGTAGCCGTCCGGCCCAACCCGACCACACCGCCGGCCGCGGCGACCAGTCCGGCCGCGCACGCCCTTGCCTGCGAAGAGCGGAGTTGGAGGCACCGCGTTCCCCGCGCTTTTTTTCGGTAAGGACGCAAGGCCCTAACGAGTTCGCGACTTCGATCCCAGGTCGCCGCCGGTCGCCATCGTCCAGCCCAACAGACGCAATACCCTAACGACTTCGTGACCGATTCGGGCGCCATCAAAAGCGCTGCGTCAGGCACCCACCGTCACCCAACTTTCCGATGCGCACAGGTGCACAAACCCACGTGAAACCCGAGCATTTCCAGCCAGATTTCGCGCAACCGCGCGTGCATTTCCACATCCGCCGGCGGGGTTCCTCGACCGCCCAAACACCAACTACACCACGCAAAAGACCGTCGTTCCGGTCCAGGATTATGATGTAAACCGTGCGACCAGCTCCCCAACCCGGGGCAAGAGTTGCTCTGCCGAACGACCGGCACCGAACACAGCAAATTCCTGCGGACAATACCCCTCCCCAGATATTCGGCTGCAAAGCGGCGCGAGCGCCCGGTTCAACTCGATGGCTTGGAGATCAGCGGAGAAGCCCGCGAACGCCGGCGACGCGGTCAGGTCGTGAAAGCGGCGGATGAGCGTGAACAGGACCGCCCACGGCACCCATTGCGGGAATTCGGCGGAGCCATCCGGCGACCAGGTCAGCAGGAAGCGCCAGTGCTCGCGGGGGGCGATGAAGCGTTTCTCGCGACCGTCGCGGGTGGCATAGACGTGTCCTGAAATTTCGAGTTCATTGAGGACGTTCTGCACGGAGCCCCGGAAGTAGCCGGTTTCGCGGGCGATCTGCGCGGGATGGCCGGACTCGTGCGCGAGCAACCACGCCAGGACCTCCGCGCGCGACTGCAGGCCAAAGAGCGCCCGCAGTTGCAGCAGGAACGCGCCGGGCTGGTTGGTGCGCGGCGGTTTGCTGAGGCCGCGCGGCTCGACCGGCGTGCGCAGCCAACCCCAACGGCGGAAGATGTCGTCCGTACGGTTCGGTGACGGGAGATGCGGAAACAGCAGCATCGGCTGGTCCACCTGCGACGGTCTCTTCGCGAAGCCCTTCCACTTCGAGTGCGCGGAGCGCTGCGTCAGATGCTCCGCCAAGGCGCCGAGCACCGTGACATCACCGAGCCCGAGCTCGCGCTGGAGCCGCGCCATCCGGAGCAGGTTGATCCAGTCTCCGTTCTGCTGGAGCCAGTCGGCGATCTCGTCGAAGAGCCGCGCGTCGTGGCGCGCGAACACCGTCGAGACCAGCAGCAACGCCTCCGGATCGACGGCCGCGCTGCCGCCCGGGGCGACCTGCCCGGCCACGCCGAGCGCCGACCACTGCCGCCAGAGCAGGTCGACGACGGACCGGCGCAGGTCCTCGCTAGAGTCGGGCAACGAGTTCGCCATGGCCGAGGTGTTTGAGCATTTCACCGAGGAGGAGCCGGTAGCCTCCAGTGAGTCTGGAGTGATCTGCGGCATGCGATATACTTAAAATGTTCATTTTGGTTAATTCAAGTATGTTTTAAGCGGCGATTCTTCAGCCTCCGCACATCCCGACCTGTGCCTCCAGGCTCAGAAGCCGCGGGAGGGGAAGCGCCGGTGCGGTGCCCCTTTTCTATCTCGGCCCCGGATCGCCCGGCCCCCTTCGCAAGCGTCTCACGCGAGCCCCCCGCCACCAGACCGCGCCGTTGAGTGTCCTCCCCTGGTTGCAAACCCCGCCCGGCGACTACGCTGCGGTTCACCGTCGGAAACTCCCGCCACCCATGACCCGCACGCCTTTTGCCCTCCTCGCCTTCACTTGCGCCACCGCCGCCGCCCTCGATGCCGCACTCCCCGCGCCCGATCCCGACAACGGCGGGCTCACGCTCCCGCCCGGCTTCCGCGCCCTGATCGTGGCCGACGATCTCGTCTCCGGCCGCAACCAACTGCGTTTCATCGCCGCCGCGCCCAACGGCGACCTCTACGCCAAAACCATCCAGGGAGGCATCATCGCCCTGCGCGACGCCGATGGCGACGGCCGGTTCGAGAGCCGCCAGGAGTTCGGATCAGGCGGCGGCACGGGCATCGGTTTCCACGGCGATTGGCTCTACCACTCCACCAACACCGCCGTCTATCGGTATCCGTACCGCAGTGGCGAACTGGTCCCCACCGGCGCGCCCGAGCGCATCGTGCGCGACCTGCCCGAGCAACGCTCGCACGCCGCCAAGGCCTTCGCCTTCGACGACCAGGGCCGCCTCCTGCTCGAGGTGGGCTCGCCCTACAACGTCTACAGCGAACCCGACCGCCAGCTCGGCGCCAAGGGCATGGACGCCACCGAGCACCAGCATCGCCACGGCGGTTTCTGGCGCTTCGACGCCGACCGCACCGACCAGACCCAGTCCGACGCTTTCCATTTCTCCACCGGCCACCGCCACTGCCTCGCCATCGCGTGGCAGCCCGTCGCCCGCGAGTTCTTCATGGTGATGATGGGCCGCGACAACCTCAGCGTCGTCGCCCCGGAATTCTACGACGCGCTCGACAACGCCGAACGTGTGGCCGAGGAGCTGCACCGCCTCCCCGAGGGCGCCAACCTCGGCTGGCCTTACACCTACTGGGACCCGATCAAGCAGGCACGCATGGTCGCCCCCGAGTTCGGCGGCGACAACCGCCGCCGCGCCGAGCCCAACCGCTACCCCGCGCCGCTCGTCTCGTTCCCCGCCCACTGGGCGCCGCTGCAGATGACGTTCTACGCCGGCGCGCAGTTCCCCGCGAAATACCGCGGCGGCGCCTTCATCGCCTTCCACGGCTCGTGGAACCGCGCGCCACTACCGCAGGACGGATACAACATCGCCTTCGCGCCGTTCGACGACCGCGGCGCGCCGCTCGGCACCTACGAGATCTTCGCGGCCAATGCCGGCCCGCACCGCTTCCGGATGGGCGGCGTCGCCGTCGCCCCCGACGGCTCGCTCTTCATCTCCGAGACCGACCGCGGCCGCATCTGGCGCATCGTCTATACCGGCGAGCAAACGGCCCCGGCGCCGGCAGCCATCGCTACGCCCCCGGCTCCCGCCGTCCCCGCGCCTGCGCCTGCACCTGCGCCCACGCCCATTCTCGCCAAACATCCGGGGCGCACCGTCTACAACCAACTCTGCGCCACCTGCCACATGCCCGATGGATCAGGCTCCGGCCGCCTCAATCCCGGCCTCGCCGCCAACGCCGTGGTGGCCGGCGACCCGCGGGTCCTCGTCGATATCATCCTGCGCGGGTCCGCCGCGCTCCCGAAAGACCGGCCAAGGTTCGCGAATATGATGCCCGGTTTCGCGATGCTCGAGGACCAGCAGGTGGCAGACGTCGTATCCTACCTGCGCGCCACCTTCGGCAACCGGGCCACCGCGATCACCGCGGAACAAGTCGCCACGATCCGCGCCCACCGCTAGCGAACATCGCCCGGCCGCGATGAGAACGCCCACGCTCGTCGCGTGGTGTTGACCGTTGCCTCACCGGGTGCGGAGACCTGCGCCACCCCATCGGCGCAACACGATCGCTCATCGCGGTGCGCATCACTGAGACCAGGCCCCGGCGCGTTGGATCTACCCAACGGCCATTTCCCAATCGGAGCTGACTACCAACGACTTATCCTAAAACCTCTTCTTTTGTTTATTTCTTCACTCTACTTTAAGCTTGCGAACCAGCGCCATCTTCCCCGGTATTCGGGCACTCTCCCACCCATCCGCCCACCAAACACTCTTCCAGCGTCGACAAACCGCCCCGCCATGAGCACGGCCCTCGCCTCCATAACCACCTCCGAAACCGGACCGACCTCGCCCGATTGGCTCTCTCTTGTTCGCGAGAAGGTCCAAGGCCTGCGCTTCGGGGTCGTCCAGATCGTGGTTCACGACGCCAAGGTCACGCTCATCGAGCGGACCGAGAAGACCCGCCTCGCCCACCCCCGCGAGAATTGAGCCGCGTCACGGACCCGCGCCCCCCCCTCGCCAGTCCCTCGACCGACTTCAGCAAGGCACGCAAGTGCCGCCCTCCACCGCACGAGCGGAGAACCCGACCAACCACTAACGACCAGTAAACTGGAGGCCCGCCTACACCATTCCGACCATGTCTTCCGCATTCTCTCATCTCCCGTTGTCCACCACTTCGAACCGCCGTCCGGCGCGCCTCCCGCGCCTGCTGGCCCTCGCCGCGACCGCCGGCCTCGCCGCCTCGGCGCTCGCCGCGAAGCCCGCCGCCCTCGCTGAACTCTCCGTCACCGTGAAGGAGACCCACGACTCCAACGTCTACGGCGCCGAGCTCAACCCCACCCTCGCCGGCCTGCCGGAGATCGCCGATGTCGCATCCTGGGTCACCGTCGTCTCCCCCAAGGCCGTCCTCAACCTCCGCTCCGTCCTCGGCCTCGGCGACGACTCCGCCGTCACCGCCTTCACGCTGGGCTACGCCGCCGACTACGCGTTCTACCACTCCGCCTCCAGCGAGACCAACCAGCGCCACAACTTCTCCCAGCAGTTCAAGACGAAGTCCGGCGCCGTCACCTTCGCCCTCGACAACACCTTCACCTACGTCGACGGCAAGTCCGCAGCAGCCCAATACGGCCTCCTCAACGCCTACGGCACCGCCACCTCCCGCGAGCGCAAGGAGCAGTTCCAGGACCGCGCCAAGCTCCAGCTCCGCTACGACGCCGACGCCTGGTTCGTCCGCGCCGTCGCCCACGTGCTCTACTACGATCTCCAGACCCGTCTCCACCAGCCGACCGGATCCCTCACCGGGTATCAGAACTACATCGACCGCCAGGACCTCAACGCCGGCATCGACGTCGGTGCCAAGCTCAACCGGGACGTCGCCGTCTGGGCGGGTTACCGCTACGGCGCGCAAGGGCAGGACGCACTCCCCTGGTCGCAGGTCGACAGCGCCAGCACGTACAGCCGCCTCCTCGTCGGCGTCGAAGGCAAGCTCGCCCCGTGGCTGAAGGTCGACCTCCAGGCCGGCCCCGACTTCCGCACCTTCGACAACACGGCCGCCACCCGCGGCATCGCCGCGAAGAACCACACCTGGCTCTACACCGAGGCCGCCGTCACCGCCGAGCTCTCCGCCAACGACTCCCTCGTCCTCGCCCACAAGCTCTGGCACTTTGTCTCCAGCACCGGCGTCGCCTCCTACCGCGACAGCACCTACGGGCTCACCTACCGGCACAAGTTCTCCCCGGCCCTCTCCGGCCACCTCGGCGTGCGTATCCTCGGTTCCGATTACGCCCTGCCCACCGTCCGCAAGGACTGGTTCCACACCTACTCCGCCGGACTCCGCTACGACTTCGACAAGCAGTGGGCGCTCACCATCGACTACGCCCGCAACGAGGCCCGGAACAAACTCGACCACGCCGCCTTCCCCGGCCGCACCTACGAGCAGGACCTCCTGACCGTCGGCCTCCGCGCCGCCTTCTGATCCCGCAACACCTCCGCTGTGTCGCCGCATCGCGGCGCAGCCACGGCCGGTGTGACGGCTGAGCGGTCTCCGCCACATCGGCCCATTCTCCGAACTCCCGCAATCCGGGGCGTGGGCCGTGCCATGCCCACCGCCGTCACCGCACCTCCGCTCCACTTCTGTCCGCCACCACGGCCACGCACCCGACTCCCTCTCTCCGCACCAGCACCACCGCCCCGCTCCGCCGGATGCCGACCGCCTCCACTCCTCAACGACACCATACCAATGGCTCGCTATTCCAACATTCTCCAGGCCGTCGGCCGCACGCCGCTCGTCCGCCTCGAACGCCTCGGCGCCGGCCTCGCCTCGCCCCTCTACGCCAAGGTCGAGTCCCTCAACCCGGGCGGCAGCGTCAAGGACCGCGTCGGTCTCCTCATGATCGAGGAGGCCGAGAAGGCCGGCCTGCTCAGGCCCGGCGGCACCATCGTCGAGGCGACCGCCGGCAACACCGGCGTCGGCCTCGCCCTCGCCGCCGCCGTGAAGGGCTACCGCCTCATCGTCGTCCTGCCCGACAAGATGAGCGGCGAGAAGATCGCCCTCCTGCGCGCCTACGGCGCCGAGGTCGTCATCACCGCTACCAACGTCGCGCCCGACTCGCCCGAGAGCTACAACGGCGTCGCCGACCGGCTCGCCCGCGAGATCCCCGGCGCATTCCGCCCCGACCAGTTCACCACCCCGAACAATCCGCTCGCCCACTACCGCTCCACCGGACCCGAGATCTGGGAGGACTCCGAGGGCCGCGTCGGCGTGCTCGTCGCGGGCATGGGCACCGGCGGCACGATCTCCGGCACCGCGCGCTACCTGAAGGAGAGGAACCCGAACATCGTCGTCGTCGGCGCCGACCCCGAGGGCTCCATCCTCTCCGGCGACTCGCCGCGCTCCTACAAGGTCGAGGGCATCGGCGAGGACTTCATCCCGAAGACGTTCAACCGCCAGCTCGTCGACGAGATGGTGCGCGTGAGCGACAAGGAATCCTTCAATACCGCCCGCCGCCTCGCCCGCGAGGAGGGCATCCTCGCCGGCGGCTCCGCCGGCACCGCGCTGGCCGCCGCGCTCAAGTTCGCCCAGCGCCTCGCCGAGCCGCGCGAGATCGTCGTCGTCCTCCCCGACACCGGCCGCAACTACCTCAGCAAGCTCTACTCCGACGAGTGGATGCAGCAGAATGGCTTCTGGCAGGAACGCGCCGCCCGCCCCATCCCGCTCGGCCGCGTCCTCGCCGAGAAGGCCGCGCTGCCGCAGCTCATCGCCGTGCGCCCGCAGGACCGGTTGCGCTCCGCCATCCAGCTCTTCCAGGAGCACAACATCTCGCAGCTCCCCGTCGTCGAGGACCAGCGCGTCGTCGGCAGCCTCAACGAGGCCACGCTCATGAAGGCGCTGCACGACGGCGTCGACCTCCAGAACCAGGAGATCCGCGCCGTCATGGGGAAACCGATTCCCTCGCTCGACGAGTCCACCGATCTCGCCGAGGCCTATCGCCTCCTCCTCGGCGGCTCGCCCGCCCTCGTCGTCACCCGCGCCGGCCGCCCGCTCGGCCTCGTCAGCCGCTTCGACCTCATCACCACCTTCAGCCACCGCGACTCCTATGAAATTTGAAACTCTCGCCATCCACGACGGCCAGGCGCCCGATCCCCGCACCGGCGCGGTGAGCGTGCCGATCTACCAGTCCTCCACCTTCCAGCAGGACGCCATCGGCAAGTTCCGCGAAGGCTTCGAGTATTCGCGCTCCGGTAACCCGACACGCCAGGCCCTCGAGGCCGCGCTCGCGTTGCTCGAAGGCGGCAAGCACGGCCTCGCCTTCGGCTCCGGCAACGCCGCCACCATCGCCGCCCTCCAGCTCGTCAAACCCGGAGACCAGATCCTCGCCAGCGACGACACCTACGGCGGCACCTACCGCATCTTCGAGAGGATCCTCCGCCCGTGGGGCGTCGACATCCGCTATGTGGATGCCAGCGACACCGCCGCCGTCGAGGCCGCCATCGGCCCGAAGACCGCGCTCATCTGGGTCGAGTCGCCCACGAATCCGCTGCTCAAGCTCGTCGACATCGCCGCGCTCGGCGCCCTCGCCCACCGCCGCGGGCTGCTCCTCGCCGTCGACAACACCTTCGCCAGCCCCTACCTCCAGCGTCCGCTGGAGCTGGGCGCGCACGTCGTCGTCCACAGCACCACGAAGTACCTCGGCGGGCACAGCGATGTCATCGGCGGCGCCGTCGTCACCTCCGAGCGCGACCTCCACGACCCGATCAAGTTCTACCAGAACGCCGCCGGCGCCGTCCCCGGCCCATGGGACTCCTGGCTTGTCCTCCGCGGCCTCAAGACGCTCAAGGTCCGCATCGAGGAGCAGCAGGCCACCGCGCTGCGCCTCGCCCGTTTCCTCGAAGCGCACCCGGCCGTCGACCGCGTCTACTATCCCGGCCTGTCGAGCCATCCCCAGCACGCGCTGGCCAAGCGGCAGATGCGCGGTTTCGGCGGCATGATCAGCCTCCAGCTCAAGGGCGGCTTCCCCGCCGTCGAGCGCCTCGTCGCCAAGCTCAAGCTCTTCCTTCTCGCCGAGAGCCTCGGCGGCGTGGAGTCGCTGCTGTGCTACCCGCCGAAGATGACCCATGCCTCGATCTCCCCCGAGGAACGCGCCCGCCGTGGCATCCACGACAACCTCGTCCGCCTCTCCGTCGGTCTTGAAGCCGCCGACGATCTCGAAGCCGATCTCCGCCAAGCCCTCCAAGCCTCAGTCCGCCCGTAAGTTATCGTCTCCAGTTAGGACGGCTTCTCTCGCAGATTCTTCCGCGGGTAGAAGAACGAAACCGACGCAACGCTCGTCGGCGCCAGACGCCGTGCCCGCAGCGCAACCAACGCGAACGGACGTTTCGGAGAAACTTCCTACCTGCCCAGACCGGCAAACAGGCACAGCCAACAAGACACCAAATTCTCGTTGGCACTCCGGAGCCACCAATACAGAGGCGCTCGGGCATATGCTCCTTCGCCACTGATAATCATCGTCTAACAAATATCCGGAGAGCACACTCCGCTTTTGTTTGGTTTCTTACTTGTGTTATAATCTTTGGTAGCTAAACCAGTCCCCGCAGATGAGCTTCCACCACACCGCCACACCGCAGGCTTACGCCACCACCGCCGACCTCTACCGCGGGCTCCACTCCGAGCTCGGCGGCCTGCTCACCGGCGAACGCGACTGGCTGGTCAACCTCGCCAACACCGCCGCCCTCCTAAACCTGCGCCTGCCAGATCTCAACTGGACCGGCTTCTACCTCTGGCGCGGCGGCGAGCTGGTCCTCGGGCCGTTCCAGGGCAAACCCGCCTGCGTGCGCATCGCCCGCGGCCGCGGTGTCTGCGGCACCGCCGCCGCACGGAGGACCTCCATCGTCGTCGCCGACGTGGCCCAATTCCCCGGTCACATCGCCTGCGATGCCGCCTCCGCCAGCGAGATCGTCGTTCCGCTCGCCCTCCCCGGCCGCCAACTCGGCGTGCTCGATCTCGATTCTCCGCACACCCACCGCTTCACCTCCGACGACCGCGCCGGCCTCGAGGAGGTCGCGCGTCTCCTGATCGCCGGCACCGATTGGCCCGCCGAGATCGGCGACCCGCTCTGAACTGAGCCACCCTTCGCCGCCACCAACACCATCCGCCTCGTCGCCGCTCCCTCATGAGCACCACTCTTCCCGCCGACACCGAGGTCTATGCACCGCCCGCCGCACCGCGGCCCGACTCGATCACCGATCTCGCAACCTACCGCGCGCTGCACGCGCGCAGCCTGGCCGAGCCAGACCAGTTCTGGGCCGAGCAGACCGCCGAGTTCCACTGGTTCCAAAAGCCCGACCGCGCCTTCACCGGCTCCGGTCCCGAAGCCCGCTGGTTCCCCGGCGGCCGCACCAACCTCGCCTTCAACGCCCTCGAGCGCAACATCCGCGCCGGCCGCGGCGACAACCTCGCCCTCATCTGGGAAAGCGAAGCCGTCGACGCCAACCGCCAGCCGCGCGAAGTCCGCCGCTATACCTATCGTCAACTACGCGACGAAGTCGTCCGCCTCGCCTCCGCCCTCGCCGCCCTCGGCGTGAAGGCCGGCGACCGCGTCACCGTCTATCTGCCGATCGTGCCCGAGCTGCCGATCGCGATGCTCGCCACCACCTGGCTCGGCGCCGTGCACAACGTCGTCTTCGCCGGATTCCCCTCGCAGGCCCTCCTCGATCGCATCGAGGACTCCGGTAGCCAAGTCGTCATCACCGCCGACGGCGGCTGGCGCAACGGCAAGGTCGTCCCGCTCAAGCCCGTCCTCGACGACGCCCTCAACCGCACCGCGCTCGTCCGCCACGTCGTCGTTCTCCGCCACACCGGTTCTCCCATCGAATTGCGCGCCGGCCGCGACCACCTCTGGACCGACCTCACCGCCGCCGCCGACACCACGCTTCCCGCCGCCGAGCTGCCGAGCGACCACCCGTCGTTCCTCATGTACACCTCCGGCAGCACGGGGAAACCGAAAGGCATCGCCCACGGCACCGCCGGCTACCTCGTCCACACCGGGCTCACCGCGCGCCACGCCTTCGACCTGCGCCCGGGCGACGTCGCCTGGTGCACCGCCGATCCGGCGTGGATAACCGGACACACCTACACCGTCTACGGCCCGCTGCTCGCCGGCGCCACGACCGTCGTCTACGAAGGCATTCTCTCCGCCCCCGATTGGGACCGCGCCTGGGACATCGTCGCGCGCCATCGCCCGCAGGTGCTCTACACCACGCCGACTCTCATCCGCGCCTGGATTCGCCACGGCGAAGCCGGCCTCCGCCAACGCGACCTCTCCAGCCTGCGCCTGCTCGCCTCCGTCGGCGAACCGATCAACCCGTCCGTCTGGCGCTGGTTCCGCGCGGTCGTCGGCGCCGGCCGCACGCCTGTCGTTGACACTTGGTGGCAGACCGAGGCCGGCGCCGCGATGATCTTCCCGCTGCCCTACGCCACCCCGGCCAAGCCCGGCTCGGCCACCCTGCCGTTCTTCGGCGTCGAGCCCGCGTTGGTCGATGCCTCCGGCCAAGTCGTCGAGGGCGAAGGCTCCGGCCAGCTCGTCATCAACCGTCCCTGGCCCGGTATGCTGCTCGGCATCTGGAACAACCCGCAGCGTTACCGCGCCACCTATTGGGAAACGATTCCTGGCCGCTTCGTCACCGGTGACACCGCTCGTCGCGATGCCGACGGCTACCTCTGGGTCCTTGGCCGCGCCGACGACGTCATCAAGGTCAATGGCCATCGCCTCGGCACCGCCGAGATCGAGGGCGCCATCGTCGCCCACCCGGCCGTCGCCGAGAGCGCCGTGGTCGGCGTGCCCGACGAGCAAGTCGGCGAGGCCGTGCTCGCGTTCGTTGTCCTCAAGCCCGGCCACGCCGCCGACACCGCCCGCGCCGGCATCGTCCGCGAGATCGAGACGCAGGTCGGCAAACTCGCCCGCCCGCGCGAGATCCGCTTCCTCGACAGCCTCCCGAAAAACCGTGGCGGCAAGATTCTCCGCCGCCTCCTCCGCGAGTTCGCCCTCACCGGCAAGATCAGCGGCGACACCTCGACGCTCGACGATTCCACGGCGCTACCACCCGCCGTCGCCACCGCATGAACGCGCTCCGTTCCACCGTCACTCTGCGGCCTATGTCCTGTATCCGGGCGAACCGGGTCTGAGCGGCTCCCCCGCCACCGCGTTCGCCGTTCGCCGCCTCGTTTCCGCCGCGCTCCGCGCCCAGCGGCGCCGCCGCCTGCCCATCCACCTCTCAAATCTCGAATCTTCAGATCTCAAATTCCTCTCCTCCCATGAAACTTTCCCTCCGCTCCCTTCTCCTCTCCGCCTTCGCCCTCGCCGGCCCGGGCCTCTTCGCCGCCGAACCGGCCAAGCCCGCCGAACTCCGCCTCGACTACGCCACCTACAGCCCCAGCAGCCTTGTCCTGAAAAAGTTCGGCTGGCTCGAAGAAGACCTGAAGGCCGACGGTGTCGCCGTGCGCTGGCTCTTCAGCGCCGGCTCGAACAAGGCCAACGAACTCGTCTCCTCCAACAGCTCCGACTTCGGTTCCACCGCCGGCTCGGCCGCGCTCATCGCCCGCACCAACGGCGTACCGCTGCGCACCATCTACGTTTCCTCGCGGCCCGAGTGGTCGCAGATCCTCGTGAAGGGCGACTCGCCGCTGAAGACCGTCGCCGATCTGCGGGGCAAGAAGATCGCCGCCACCCGCGGCACCGATCCGTTCACCCTCACGCTCCGCGGCCTGCGCGACGCCGGCCTCACGCAGAAGGACGTCGAACTCGTCCCGCTCCAGCACTCCGACGGCTACCTCGCCTGGCAACGCGGCAACGTCGACGCCTGGGCCGCGCTCGATCCGTTCCTTGCCACCGCGCTCCTCAAGGACGGCGCCCGCCCGCTCTTCGCCAACGTCGAGTACAACTCCTTCAGCGTGCTCAACGTCCGCGAGGCCTTCCTCGCCGAGTATCCGACCTACGTGCACCGCGTGATCAAGGCCTACGAGAAGGCCCGCCTCTGGATCATCGCGCATCCGGACGAGGCCGCCGCCATCCTCGCCGAGGCCGCGAAGATCGACGTTGCCATCGCGCGCAACCAACTCACGCAGCGCACCGGTCTCGATCCCGCCGACGGCGTCGGCATCCCCGGGCCCAAGCTGCGCGCCGCGCTCGAGGGCGTCATTCCGATCCTCGTCGGCGAGAAGATCGCCAAGGCCGGCTCCGATCCCGCCAAGTCGCTCGCCGAGCTGATCGATCCCGCCCCGGCCACCGCCGCCCTCGCCACGAAGTAATCCACTCACGCTTCCGGGTCGCCGCGCTCCCACGCGTGGCGGCCACCTCGCAAATCTCAGATCTCAAATCTGACCGTTCCTCCGCGATGTCCGCCCCCCTTCCACCCGAGCTCACCGCCCCGCCCTGCGGCGCCGTCCCGTCCGCCCGCACGCCGTGGCTCCAGCGCCGCGCCGCGCGCTGGTCGCTCGCGCTCGCCGTGCCCGCGCTGCTCTTCGCGCTCTGGTGGCTCACGACCGACGTCTGGCACCTTTTCCTCGCCAACCAACTGCCGCCGCCGCGCCACGTCTGGGCCGCGCTGCACGAGCTCTCCGCCGACGGCGATTTCACCCGCCACCTGCTCGCCTCACTGCGCCGCGTCGCCTTCGGTTTCGCCCTCGGCGGCGTTGCCGCGATCGCCGTCGGCCTTGTCGTCGGCCTCTCGCGCACCGCCGAGCGCCTGCTCGATCCCACGCTCCAGGCGCTGCGCAACGTCCCCTCTCTCGCCTGGGTGCCGTTCCTGCTCCTCTGGCTCGGCATCGACGAGACGCCGAAGATCACGCTCATCGCCATCGGCAGCTTCTTCCCCGTCTACCTGAATCTCGTCAGCGGTATCCGCCAGGTGGACCGCAAGCTCGTCGAGGTCGGCCACATTTTCGGTCTCGGCCGCCTCGCGCTCGTCCGCCGCATCTTCCTGCCCGCCGCCACGCCCTTCGCCCTCGCCGGCCTGCGCATCGGCGTCGGCCAGGCGTGGCTCTTCCTCGTCGCCGCCGAGCTCATCGCCTCCACCCGCGGCCTCGGCTTCATGCTCATCGACGGCCAGAACAACCTGCGCCCCGACATCATGCTCGTCGGCATCCTCACCCTCGCCCTCCTCGGCAAGACCACCGACGGGCTCCTACGTCTCGCCGAGCGCCGCCTGCTCGTCTGGGCCGACACCTTCGAAGCCAAGGCCTGACCATGCCCGTCGCCGAAGTCTCAGTTCAACCCATCACCGCCACCGGCGCCGCCTCGCTCGGCAGCGCCATAGAACTGCGCGGTGTCAGCAAACGTTTCCCCGCCGGCCCGGTCATCCTCGACGGCGTCGACCTCTCCGTGCGCCCCGGCGAGATCGTGAGCCTCGTGGGCCCGAGCGGTTGCGGCAAATCCACGCTCCTGCGCCTGCTCGCCGGCCTCGACCGCGAACACACCGGCACCATCGCCGTCGGCGGCACCGCGATCGCCGGCCCGTCGCGCTCCGTCGGTTTCATGTTCCAGGAGCCGCGCCTTCTGCCCTGGCTCACCGTCGCCCAAAACATCGCCTTCGGCATCGCGCCCGAGCGCCGCGCCGACTCCGCCGCGATCGTCCGCCGCCTGCTCGATCAGGTCCACCTCGACGGCTCCGCGAAACTCTACCCACGCCAGCTCTCCGGCGGCATGCAGCAGCGCGTCGCGCTCGCCCGCGCCCTCGCCGCCGAGCCCTCCGTGCTTCTGCTCGACGAACCGTTCAGCGCGCTCGACGCCTTCACGCGCATCCACCTCCAGGATCTCGTGCTCGAACTCTGGCAACGCACCGGCCTCACGATGGTGCTCGTCACCCACGAGGTCGACGAGGCGCTCTACCTTTCCGACCGCGTCGTCGTCTTCAGCGAGCGCCCCGCCCGCATCGCCGAGGTCATCGACGTGAAACTCGCCCGCCCGCGCGACCGCCGCGACCCCGCGTTGCTCGAACTCCGCGGCCATCTCCTCGAACAGCTCCGCCTCGCCGGCCGCTGGGACCGCCGGAAACCCGAATACGAGATCTGATCCCCGCCATGCTCTGCGCGCTTCCCCAGCCACGTCGGCGACTCCACCGCAACACACTCGAGCGCGTGCGGTTCCACCACGATCCGAACAATCCCGACCACACGCATCCACCGGGCGAGGATGACGAGTTCCATCCGATGCCGACGCTCGCCGGCCTCGGCGCCTACCGGAAGACCTTCCCGAAGAAGGCCGATG
Organism: Opitutaceae bacterium; assembly: GCA_035415285.1. Taxonomy (GTDB): domain Bacteria; phylum Verrucomicrobiota; class Verrucomicrobiia; order Opitutales; family Opitutaceae; genus CAJCBL01. The sequence goes on along the minus strand of DAOOFR010000055.1, from coordinate 367 downwards.
TCGTCGCCCGCACGCCCGATCCCGTCGTGCGCCAGATGCTGACCCACATGGCCGAACAAGGCTGCGAGACCTGCTTCGACCGCTTCGACGCGCAGACACCGCAGTGCGGGTTCGGCATGTCCGGCACCTGCTGCCGCATCTGCAACATGGGCCCCTGCAAGGTCACGCCCAAGAGTCCGCGCGGCGTCTGCGGCGCCGGCGCCGACGTGATCGTGGCCCGCAATCTCCTGCGTTGGGTCGCCGCCGGCGTCGCCTCCCACGGTGCCCGCGGCCGCGAAGTCATGCTCGCGCTCAAGTGGGCCGCCGAAGGTAAGGTCGACCTGCCGATCCTGGGCCACGAGAAGGTCCTCAAAGTCGCGCAGGCCCT
>DAOOFR010000054.1:0-19365 GCA_035415285.1 Opitutaceae bacterium | reverse complement strand
CCTTGATGACCTCGGGGCCGCAGATGAACATCTGGGCGTTCTTCTTGGTCATGATCAAGAAGTCGGTCAGGGCGGGGGAGTAGGCCGCGCCGCCGGCGCAGGGGCCGGCGATGATCGAGAACTGCGGCACGAGGCCGGAGAGGATCACGTTGCGGAAGAAAACCTTGGCGTAGCCGGAGAGGGCCATGACGCCTTCCTGAATACGGGCGCCGCCCGAGTCGTTGATGCCGATGAGCGGGATGCCGGCCTTGGCGGCGTAGTCCTGCAGGTCGGCGATCTTCTGGGCGTGCTTGCTGCCGAGCGAGCCGCCGGAGACGAGGAAGTCCTGGCTGAACGCGGCGACCGGGCGGCCGTCGACGTAGCCGACACCGGCGATGACGCCGTCGGCGGGAAGGACCTTGCCCTTCATGCCGAAGTGCTCCCCGGCGTGCTCGATGTGCATGCCGGATTCCTGGAAGGTGCCGGGCTGGAAGAGCTCGAGCAGTCGCTGGCGGGCCGTGAGCAGGCCCTTGGCGTTGCGCTCCTTGATCTTGGTCTCGCCGCCGCTGGCCAGAACGGTCTTCCGGCGGCTTTCGAGGGTTTCGAGCATTTTCGCTGAGATAGGCATGGAAAAACGGCTGAGGGTTGGTGGGTTCAGCTCAGTGCTTCGCGTCGGGCGCGGGGCAGCAGAATTCGGTGAGCACGCCGTAGGTGGACTTCGGGTGCAGGAAGGCGACCTGTTTGCCGTGGGCGCCGGGGACCGGGGCCTCGTTGATCAGGCGTGCGCCCGCGTCCTTGGCCTGGGCGAGCTGGCCGAGGATGTCGGTGGTGCCGAAGGCGACGTGGTGGATGCCCTCGCCCTTGGCCTCGAGAAACTTGGCCACCGGGCTGTCGGGCGACGTGGGCTCGAGCAGTTCGATACAGGTCTCGCCCGCTTGGAAGAAGGCGGTCTTCACCTTCTGCGAGGGCACCTCTTCGCGGCCGAGGCACTTCAGACCAAGCGTGGTCTCATAATACTTCGCCGTCTCATCGATGGACTTCACGGCGATACCCAGGTGATCGATCTTGTTAATCATGGAAACTTATCTTGCCAAAAGATTTGATTAGGGGGTGTTATTTTGGCCGTGAACGTCAACATCCATCTCGGCCCTTCGAGTCCAGCGTGTGGCTCGCGACGACGGAGGAGTGCTGGCGTGTTTCGCGGACAAAGTTGCGCGCAGTGTGGCGACTGCTTGCCGTTGGGCAATCCCACATCATAACTACCAACCCCTTTTTCTCATGAGCTCAAAGTTGGACTCACCCACCGCGTCGCCGTCCGGCGGCAACGCGATCCCCGATGCCGAGACGCTTCGCCGCGTCTGGCGCGAAACCGTCGACAAGGAGCTGCTCGGCGTGCCGTTCGAGAAGAAACTCGTGACGCGCACGGCCGATGGCATCGACCTGCAGCCGCTCTACCATCGCGGTATGGTCGAAGCCGTGCCGCACTGCGACACGCTGCCCGGCCAAGCGCCCTTCCTCCGCGGCGCCCATGCCCGTGGCGCCAAGGGCGAGATCGCCTGGCGCATTGCGCAGGCGATCCCGGCCGCGTCCGCCGCCGACTTCAACAAGGCTCTTCTGGCCGCCCTCGAGCGTGGCCAGAACGCCGTCCTGCTCCCGGCCGCCTTTGCGGCCGATGGCGGCACCCTCGCCGCGGCGCTCAAGGATATCCACTTCGCCGGTGCGCCGGTCCTCGCACCCGTCGGGGCCTCCGCTGCCGCGATCGAGCAGACCTTCGGCTCCGCGCTGAAGTCCCGCGGTGAACAGTGGTCCGCCCTCCAAGGCGCCGTGACCGCCGACCCGCTCTCCGCTCTCGCCGCCACCGGCAAACTCGGGCTCACGCTCGAAGCCGCCACGGCCGAGCTCGCTGCCTGGACGGCCTTCGCCGCCAAGAATGCCCCGGCCGTGAAGACCATCGGCGTCGACGCCGGCTTCGTGGTCGAGGGCGGTGGCAACTCCGCCCAGGAACTCGCCGTCGCGATCGCGATGGCCGTCGAATACTTCCGCCGCCTCGAGGCCGCGAAGGTCGACGCCAAGACCGCTGCGCCGCGTTTCGCCTTCAGCTTCGCGATCGGCTCCCAGTTCTTCCCTGAGCTGGCGAAGTTCCGCGCGTTCCGCCTCCTCTGGTCCCGCGTGGTCTCCGCCTACGGCGACGCCTCGCTCGCCGCGCAGGCCACCGTCCACGCCCGCACGGCGCTCTTCAACAAGACCGTGCTCGACCCATACGTGAACATGCTCCGCACCACCACCGAGGCCCTCTCGGCGGTCCTCGGCGGCGTGGACAGCGTGCAGGTCGGCGCGTTCGACGAGGTTGTCCGCACGCCCGACGAGTTCTCCCAGCGTATCGCGCGCAACATCGCGATCATGCTGTCCGAGGAATTCAACTTCGCCGAGGTGGCCGACGCCGCCGGCGGCTCCTGGCTCGTCGAGAAGTACACCGACGAGCTCGCCCGCAAGGCCTGGGCGATCTTCCAGACCATCGAGAAGCAGGGCGGTTTCGCCGCGGCCCTCGCCGCCGGTGAGATCCAAAAGCTCGTCGCCGCCTCGGCGGCCGACAAGCGCAAGGCTCTCGACACCCGCCGCCTCTCCGTGCTCGGCACGAACCTCTTCCCGAACCTCAAGGAGAAGCCGCTCGGCGCCTCCACGCAGGCCGCGACTCCGGCCGCGCCCGCGCCGGCCACCGCCGCCGTGACCGTCACCCCGGTCAAGGCCTGGCGTGCCGCCGAAGGGTTCGAGGCTCTCCGCGCGATCTCCGAGCGCTACGCTGCCGCCAACGGTGGCAAGCGCCCGCAGGTCTTCCTCGCGAAGATGGGCCCGGTCAAACAGCACAAGCCCCGCGCCGACTTCTCGGCCGGCTTCTTCGCCGTCGCCGGCTTCGAGGCCACGGGCAAGCAGGCCTTCGAGTCCGCCGAGGAGGCCGCCAAGGCCGCCGCGGCGTCCGGTGCGCCGATCGCCGTCCTCTGCTCGACCGACGACACTTATCCCACGCTGGTCCCGGCCTTCGCTTCCACGCTGAAGGCCGCCAAGCCCGGCATCGTCGCCATCCTCGCCGGCCTCCCGGCCGACGCCGCGACGGTCGAGTCCTTCAAGAAGGCCGGCATCGACGACTTCATCCACGTCCGCGCCAACCTGCGCGACATGCTCGCCCAACTCCTCGCCAAGATCGGAGCCAAGTAAGCCGCCATGAGCACACCTGATTTCACCAAACTCGCCTACGACGACTTCAAGTTCCCGGCTTCCGACGCCGCGAAGTGGTCCGCCGACTTCGCCAAGGAAGCCGGCGTGAAGCCCACCGATGCCGTCTGGCAGACCTACGAGCAGATCCCGGTCAAGCCGCTCTACACGGCGGCCGACGTGCCGGTCGACGGCTGGCTCGATTCCATGCCCGGTCTCGCGCCGTTCGTGCGCGGCCCGTACGCCACGATGTATGTCCAGAAACCCTGGACGGTGCGCCAGTACGCCGGCTTCTCCACCGCGGAGGAGTCCAACGCGTTCTACAAGCGCAACCTCGCCGCCGGCCAGGCGGGTCTCTCGGTCGCCTTCGACCTCGCGACCCACCGCGGCTACGACAGCGATCACCCGCGCGTCGTCGGCGATGTCGGCAAGGCCGGCGTGGCCATCGACTCGATCCTCGACATGCAGGTCCTCTTCGGCGGCATCCCGCTGAACAAGGTCTCCGTGTCGATGACGATGAACGGCGCCGTGCTGCCCGTGCTCGCGTTCTACATCGTCTCCGCGCTCGAACAGGGTGCGAAGCTCGAGGAGCTCTCCGGCACGATCCAGAACGACATCCTCAAGGAGTTCATGGTGCGGAACACCTACATCTATCCGCCCACGCCCTCGATGAAGATCATCGCGGACATCTTCGAGTACACCTCGAAGAACATGCCGAAGTTCAACTCGATCTCGATCTCCGGCTACCACATGCAGGAAGCCGGCGCCACGGCCGACCTCGAGCTGGCCTACACGCTCGCCGACGGTCTCGAGTATCTGAAGACCGGCGTCGCCGCCGGCATCGACATCGACGCCTTCGCGCCGCGCCTCTCGTTCTTCTGGGCCATCGGCAAGAACTTCTACATGGAGGTCGCCAAGATGCGCGCCGCCCGCGCGCTCTGGTCCGAGATCGTCGGCCGCTTCAACCCGAAGAACCCGAAGTCGCGCGCCCTGCGCACGCACTCGCAGACCTCGGGCTGGTCGCTCACCGAGCAGGATCCGTTCAACAACGTTGCCCGTACCTGCCTGGAGGCCCTCGCCTCCGCCACGGGCCACACCCAGTCGCTCCACACCAACGCCCTCGACGAGGCCATCGCGCTGCCGACCGACTTCTCGGCCCGCATCGCGCGCAACACCCAGCTCTACCTCCAGCAGGAGACCGGGATCTGCGCCACTGTCGATCCGTGGGGTGGCAGCTACTACGTCGAGGCGCTCACCCGCGACCTCATTGCCAAGGTCCGCGAGCATCTCGCCGAGGTCGAATCCTTCGGCGGCATGGCCAAGGCCATCGAGGCCGGCATCCCGAAGATGCGCATCGAGGAGGCCGCGGCCCGCCGCCAAGCCAAGATCGACTCCGGCAAGGAGACCATCATCGGCCTGAACAAGTACCGCCTCGAGAAGGAGGCCCCGCTCGACATCCTCACCGTCGACAACACCGCCGTCCGTGAGTCGCAGATCAAGCGCCTCAAGGAACTGCGCGCCACCCGCGACGAGGCCAAGTGCCAGGCCGCGCTGGCCGCGATCACCGAAGCCGCGAAGACGGGCAAGGGCAACCTGCTCGCGCTCGCCGTCGAAGCCACCAAGGCCCGCGCCTCCCTCGGCGAGATCTCCGACGCCCTCGAAACGATTTACGGTCGCTATCAGGCCCAGATCCGCTCGATTAGCGGCGTGTACAAGAAGGAATTCGGAGAGGACAAGGAAGTCGCCGCCGTCCGCGAACTCGTCACGAAGTTCGAGGGCAAGGAAGGTCGTCGTCCGCGTATCCTCATCGCCAAGCTCGGTCAGGACGGACACGACCGCGGCGCCAAGGTGGTCGCGACCGCCATGGCCGACCTCGGCTTCGACGTCGACATCGGGCCGCTCTTCCAGACTCCGGAGGAAGCCGCGAAGATGGCCGTCGAGAATGACGTGCACGTCGTCGCCATGAGCTCGTTGGCCGCGGGTCATATGACCCTGTTGCCCGCGCTCGTCGGCGAGCTGAAGAAGCACGGCCGTGAGGACATCGTGGTGGTGTGCGGTGGTGTCATCCCCGCGCAGGACTACGATTTCCTCTTCAAGAACGGCGCCGCCGCCGTCTTCGGCCCCGGCACTGTCATCACGAAGAGCACCAAGCGCACCCTCGAGATCCTCCTCGAGCGGATTTGATGGTAGGGACGGCTCTCCGAGCCGTCCGATCCTTCCCGTAGGGAGCGACCTTGGTCGCACCGCTTCCCCTTCAAAGGCCCGGCTTCACCGCCGGGCCTTTTTCTTCCGGAACACGAATCGGGAGATCTGGGATTCAAGAATCAGGAACCGGTCGGCACGCCTGCGCGTGGGGCGGCGCTTCAGCCCGCCCCGATCGGGCAGGGCGAACCGCCAAGGCACGAGAATGTGGATTTCAGGAACGCTGGAGCCGCAGACCGCTCGTAGCGTCGCTCGTGAGAGCGACGATCCGAAAGCTGATGGGGAGCTGCAGCCGGCCGCGGTGAGGCCGGCTACAGGGGGTTCGATCCCGACACGGAGGTCACGAAGCGATGGAGGAGGGCACAGAGGCTGAGACTCCGCGTAGCTGAGTGACGAAGTCATTCAGCCCGGAAGGTGGAAGCGCGCTGCCGTACGGCAGAACACGGATTGGCACGGATGGTCGCTGGATGATCCGTGTTCAGCCGTGAAATCGGTGATTCCGGGTTCATGTTGCTTGAGCGGAAAACCGGAACGTACGGATGACGGAGTGTCGGCCGTGTAAAGGACTTCGGCCCACGCGGTTGGGCAGGGGATCGGTGAGCTGTAGCCGGTTTCCGGTGGTCGGTCTCCGCGGCTTGGCGGCTTTGCGTGAGAAGTGGCGGGGCTTCTTTGGCTTCGCGATCTTCTGGGGCTATCGGGTCGGGATCGTGCCGGCCGGTGCGGCTGAAGCGCCGTACCACGGCGGGAAGCGACTTCCCAGGGCCTCTGTTCTCTTCCGGCTTTGCGTTCTTCGCGGCTAATCCGGACCCGAGGTCGGAACGGACGGATGGGTTAGACACAGATGTACAGAGGGACACCGATCTGGGGGGGGCGGCGGGGAGTTACGGGGAACGGCCAGAGAGTTCGCCGCAGAAAAACTGCTGAGCGCGCAGATCATCCGGAGGCCCGTGGGGTCGGCGTTCATCAGCGGTTTCCCTGCACCAGGTGGGGCTCGCGCCGGCTCCACGACGCCACGCGGCGCTCAACTTTGGACCGCCCGAACCGATGTCCGCTGTGACATTCTGCCCCCCACAAACCCTCGTCCGCCCCCCATGAAGCTCGAACAAAAGCTGCTTCTGCTCGCCATCGCGCCCCTCGTCTTCGCAGTGATCCCGGCCGGCCTCCTCGTCGTCCGCAGCCATCGGGTGGCCGAGGAGATGCGCGGCCTCGACGTCTTCGCCAACCTCGTCTGGAAGATGGGCGACGTCGAACGCTGCTTCGATCAGGAGGCGGACAACTGGTACATGTTCCGCGCCGAGCACGCCAACGACCCCGCCGACACCCTTGCCGCCGCCCGCACGAAGCAGGACGACGCCCGCCGCGCCACCGATGCCGCGCTCGCCGAGTACGACCGCACCCTTGCCGCGATCGACCCGGCCCTGCTGCCCCCCGCCATCCGCCAGCTCCTCGACGACATCGCGGCCGGCCGCCAAGGCCTCACTCCGACCCGCGACCTCCTGTACCAACGGCACACCGACGCCCAGTCCGCGCAGATCTACGACTACTACCAGAACCTCCGCGTGAAGCTGGGCAGCATGCTCGCACTGCTCATCGACCAGACGACCAACGACAGCGTGGCCCGCAAGCTTCAGGTCCTCACCAAGACGATCGCGCTGCGCCAGCAGGGCATGGAAGCCGGCCGCAAGATCTTCTGGGACATCCAGGTCTGGAACCGCGACCACAAGCTCATCGACAACGACCTCATCCTCGCCATGGTCCGCGGCGTCGAGGTCGCCGACAGCCACTGGAACGACATCGTCGCCCTCAGCCAGGGGGAGGCCCGCGAGCGCCTCCTCGCCTTCAACGCCCGCAACGGCTGGCAGACGCCGGCCGCGATCATTCGCGACTCCGCCCTGAACCTCGCCAAAGGGCTCCCGCCTCCGGTCACCGTGGAGGCGGAGTGGTCGAAACAATACGACTTCATCGACAAGACCCTCGGGGAATTCGTGCAATGGCTGCGCGAGGATTTCACCGCCACCTGCGCCGGCATCCGGCGGGAGAACATCCGTGAGCGCAACCTCGCCGTCGCCCTCACCCTGGCCGGCATCGTCCTGGTCGTTCTCCTCAGCCGGCGGCTCGCGCAGGGCATCGCGCGGCCCCTGAAACAAACAGCCGCCAAACTCTCCGCCGGGGCGGCCTCCTTCGCCACCGAGGCCCGCGCCCTCGCCACCGCCGCCGAGGCCCTCTCCGACGGCGCCAGCCAGCAGGCCTCCTCCCTCGAGGAGACCAGCGCCTCGCTCGAGCAGCTCACCGCCACCACCGGCCGCAACGCCGAGACCGCGCACGCCACGGTCGAGACCGCCCACGCCGCCGCCCAGAGCGCGCAAGCCGGTCGTGATCTCCTCACCACGCTCAACGGCACCGTCGGCGACGTCGAGACCTCCGGCAGTGCCATCTCCCGGATCCTCAAGACCATCGACGAGATCGCCTTCCAGACCAACATCCTGGCCCTCAACGCCGCCGTGGAGGCCGCGCGCGCCGGCGAGGCCGGCGCCGGTTTCGCCGTCGTCGCCGAGGAGGTGCGCAACCTCGCCAAACGCGCCGCCGATGCCGCCCGGGAGACCACCACGCTCCTTGCCGGCGGCTCCACCGGCGCCACCGGCAAAACCCGGCACGGCGTCGTCGAGGGGCTCGGCCGCATCCGCACGGATTCCGAAAGGATGGGCACGCAGTTCGACGCGATCGTCGCCCAGATCGGCCAGACCGATACACAGGCCAGCGAGATCGCCCGCGCCTCCGACGAGCAACGCCGCGGCCTCGAGGTCATCGCCAGTGCCATCCACAAGATCGACCAGGTCACCCAGGCCAACGCCTCCTCCAGCCAGAACGTCGCCATCGCCGCCGAGACCCTCAAATCTGCGGCCGACGAGCTCGCCCAGGCGGCCACCTTCCTCGGGCGACTGGTCGGCACCCAAGCCTGACGACCGGGCGGGTCGCGAAGGGCCCAGGGGCGCCGCACTGCGGCCCCCGGCCCGAAGCGGGGGCGGAGGATTTCGTCACAGGTGGACACCGATCCGGGTGGGCCGGAAGATCAGCGTCCATCAACGGTGAACCGCTCCAGTCTACGACCGCGGCTGCGGCGCAGGCTCTTCACGGCGCCTCGATGGTGAGCGGGGCGCGGGCGAGGAGGTGTTTGCCGCGGCCGAGGATGTAGCGGACCTCGTAGGTGCCGGGTTGTTTCGGGGCGCGCAGCTTCGCGGGATTGCCCTGGCTGGCGCGGACGGCGGAGAGGGTGGGACCGTTGGGCGGAGTGGTGGTGGCGACGATGCAGAGGTAGTCCTCCGGGTAGCCCGGCCCGGTCCATGCGACCGTGAACTCGGCTCCCGCCTTGGCGGTGGCGGGCGGCTCCACGGTGGCCTCGACTGCGGTGACCGTCACGGGCACCTGCACCAGCACCCGCGCACCGCGGCCGAGCACGTAGCGGATCTCGTATTCGCCCGGCACGCTCGGGGCGCGAAGTATGGCGGGGTTGCCGTCCTTCGCCGGCACGCGGAATTCGGAGGCTCCTGGTGGGGCGCCGATCTTGGCGATGCTGACGAAGTCGCCCTCGGTCTGCGGCCCTTCCCATTGCACCTCGAAGGGCGCGGCGATCGCGAGCGACGATTCGGCGATGCCCACGGAGGAGGCGGCAGCATGCACTTGGAGGGGCGCCATGCCGATGATCTTGGCGGGGCGGCCGCTCGTGTAGCGGATCTCGTAGCGGCCGCGATCGCTCGGCGCCCAGAGCTTCACGGGGTTGCCTTCGCGCACAGCGGTGCGGCTGATGAACGCCGAGGCCGATTGGCCGGGGCTGGCGATCGTGATGAAGTCGCCGTCGGCGCCGGGGCCGTCCCAGCCGACCTCGATCCGCGCGGCCACGCCGGTGCCGGCGGGAGAATACAGGCGCGCCTCGGTGGCGGTCGGAGACGGGGGGTGGGCGGCAACTCCGACCCCGTCGGCTGCACCGGCGGGCTGATAGGTGGCCTTGATCGTGAACTGACCGGCGATGACATGGAAAACATAGTCGTCGGCCTGGGCGGGCGTCCGGTGGCAGCAGGTGCCGACCTCGCCTTCGGCTTGAACCGTAAACGTCTCGCCCCGGGGATTCACGACCGGACGCCCGTCCTTGAATGCCACGCCCACGGCCGTGCTGTCGCCGGACGAAGGATTCACGGCCTGGAGCTTGATGGTGAAGCCGGCCTTCAGCGCGATGCGGACAACCTCGCCCGCGTTGAGCGTCTTCTCGAACGGTGGCGTGAACCGCGGGGTCTGGGCGAGGTTCGCCGCCCAGGCCGGGGGCTCGGTCTCCGGGGCGCCCTTGAGGACGAAGCCGGCGGGGACGGTGAAGAGCGCGGGGTCCTGTGGGCCGCGTTTGAGGTTGCGCAGTTCGATGGTGGTCTCGGTGAGGCGATCCTCGATGCGGATCGGGAGGTCGAATTCGTCGGCGGTCCAGGAGACAAAGAAGTCGTTGCCGCGCACGGCGAGCACGCGCTTGGTGCACGGCAGACCGTTGATCACCGCGGGGCCTTCGGTGCGCAACGCGGAGCCTTCGAACGCGAACGTGCAGACGGCGAACGGATTCAGCATGGCGGCCTGCATGTCGGCGGATCGAAGTTCGCGGTAGGCCTTCTCGGCGGGCGCCACGATGCGCGTCGTGCTGGCGGCGGGGTCGATCTGGATGACCAGTGTGCGGCCGTCTTCAACCAGCTCGAAACGGTAGCGACCGTCGGCGAAATGGAAGGTGCCGGTTCGACCGTCCCCGCGGCGGGTTTCGACCATCTCGGCGGAGAACGAGCCGGCGCGCATGGCGGCGGCGAAGAGCGACAACAGAACCGCAAGGCCGAGGGCCGAGGTCTTGTGCTTCATAGGGTAAACGCGTTGCGGCGTCGCGAAGACAATGCCGCAGGCCCGGCGGTGGGTCAAGGGACGCTGTCAGGACTAGGGAACGACAAGCCGGCGGGGCGCAGCGAGGCCGCGAAGCGGAGATCTCGCCACAGAGGCAAACAACGGGACACCGGTCCGGAAGGGAGGGAGGAGGTCGTCCATCGACGTCGGTCAGCGGAGGAACGCTCCGCACATCGCACGCGACACGGCACGCCGGGCCGGCGATTTCCCCATTCACAAACGCCCGGGATCGCGCTTGTTTCCTGCGTATCCCAATCCATGGATCCCGCCCGCAAGCCCGCCCCGATCTCCCGCGCCAAATCGTTGAGCGATGTGGCCGCGTGGAGTGCCTCCCTTTCCGTGTTCCGCCGGAACCTGCGCGACTGGGGCGACCATGTGCGGACGCTCACGGTGCGCGCCCACGCGATCGGCAGCGTCGTCCTGCCGCCGCGGCTGTTGCGCGGCAAGTTCCCCGAGGGCGCGGTGGCCGATGCCTGGTTGGCCGCATACGCCGAATACGTGTGCCTGCACGCGAGCGCCGACATCCCGGAATGGGCGCTCAAACCGAACCGGATCCTCGCCGCCCCGAGCTTCGACGACGGCGTGGTCGATCCCCGCCAGCGCGCGCTCGCGCTCGACCGATCGCCCGAGGCCTTCCGGCGCCGCAACATCTTCACCACCGCCGTCGACCTTCCGCTGCGTTTCTGACCCGCCATGCTCGTTTCTTTCGCGCTGCGCAACACCGTCGCCGACCGCCGGGTCGTCCCCATCGACTGCCCCGCCTGCGGCAAGCAGAACGTCGCCGCGCAGGCGCAGGACCTGCGGCAGACGTTGCTGCTGTTTCACGTGCTGCCGATCTTCCACCATCGGCCGACTTTGGTGACGTGCCATGCGTGCGGCGCGGAGCTTGTGGCGAGCATGAAGAGCGCCGATCTCGCGCGGGTGGGCGACCCGCAACACGTCGCGCGCTATCTGCGTGTGCGGCTGCCGCTGGTGCTGCGGGCGCTCGTGCTCGGTGGGATCGTCGCGTGGCTGCTCCCATTGATCGGCACGGTGTGGACGGGGATCGCCTACGGGTGGTCGCGTCGCTACACGGGCTGGGTGCGGTGGATGGCGCTCGTGCTCTTCCTACTCTCGTTGCTGCCGACGCTCGGTCTCGTGCTCGCCGAGGCGTGGCCGGACGCGCCACCTGCGGCCGCACAGGACGCACCGGCGACGCTGCCAACGCGAGGCGCTCCTCAGCCGTGAGGAGCCGGAGCGCATGAGCAGAGCGCGGGGGACGGACGGGGACGCCGCAACGCCATTGCGTCGGCAGCGCGGCGAGGATCGAAACAAAGGCTTTCCGCGGGGGCGGTTGCTTCTCTAGCCTCCGCCTTTCGCTTCCCGCCCAACGCCTCTCCCTCATGTCCGACAACGTCACCGATCTCATCCCACACCGGCCGCCGTTCCTCTTCGTCGACGAAATCGTCAGCGAGACGGCCGACTCGCTGGTGGCCAAGCGCACGTTCCGGGCGGACGAATTCTACTACAAAGGGCACTATCCCGAGCACCCGATCACGCCGGGCGTGCTGTTGTGCGAGGCGGTGTTCCAGACCGGGGCGCTGCTGATGGCCAAGCGCGCGAAGGCGGCGGGCGCCGCGGCGGGCGAGCAGGGTGGGGTGCCGCTGCTGGCCCGCGTGAGCGATGTGAAGTTCCGCAACCCCGTTTTCCCCGGCGAAACCGTCGAGCTCACCGTGAAGATCAAGGAAGTCATGGGCGGGTTCACGATGATGAGCGGCGCGATCACCAGCGCCGGCAAACGCGTGCTCAGCGTCGACTTCGCGGTGGCGTGGAAGACGCCGGGAGGCGCGGCATGAGTTTCCTGGGACTATCAGGCAAGACGGTGCTCGTTGCCGGCGTGGCCAACCGCAAGAGCGTGGCCTGGCACATCGTGAAGTCGCTCGAGGCGGAGGGCGCGAAGGTGATCCTGAGCGTGCACTCGGAGAAGCGCCGCGACGAGGTGCAGAAGCTGGCGCCGCAGCTGCCGGTGTTCGTGTGCGACCTCGAGCGCGAGGGCGCGTGCGACGCGCTGGCGGCGGAGGTCGGGCCGCAGTTCGGGCCGATCCACGGGATCGTGCACTCGGTCGCGTTTGCCAACTACGCGGAGGGCTTCAAGCCGTTCCACGAGACGAAGCGCGCGGATTTCCTGCAGGCGACGACGATCTCGGCCTTCTCGGTCGTGGAGCTGGCGCGGGCATTCAAGCCGCACCTGGCGCGCAACGCGTCGGTCGTGGTGATGGGCATCTCGTCGTTGCTCGTGACGGCGGAGAACTACGGCTACATGTCGCCGATCAAGGCGGCGCTCGACGGCATCGTGCGCAACCTGGCCAAGTCGTTCAGCGCCGACACCGAGGTGCGTTTCAACTCCGTGGGCGCCGGCCCGCTCAAGACCGCGAGCAGCTCGGGCATCCCCGGCTACGTCGAGAGCTACCTCTACGCCGAGAAGCTGACCTTCCGCCGCCGAAATCTGGAGACGCAGGAGGTGGCCAACGCCGCGCTGTTCCTGCTCAGCGAGCGCTCCAGCGGCATCAACGGCACGACGCTGGTCGTCGACGCCGGTCTCGGCATGAACTATTTCGACAAGGAAGTCATCCGGCTCGCGATGCGGCCGGAGACGAAGGACTGATCTTTCTGCGATGCGTTTCCAGAACGTCGTCATCGAATCCCTCGTCGCGGTGCTGCCACCGCAGGTGCTGACCACCGCCGCGTTGGAGGAACGCCTGCGTCCGCTCTACGAGCGCCTGCGGCTGCCCTTTGGGCGGCTGGAGCTGATGACCGGCATCAAGGAACGACGCTTCTGGGAGTCGGGCACGAAGCCCTCCGAGGCGAGCGCCCGCGCGGTGCGCGCCGTGCTGGCGAAGACGGCGGTGCCGGCGGCGAAGCTCGGGATGCTCATCCACGGTGCGGTGTCGCGCGACATGCTGGAGCCGGCAACGGCGGCCTTCGTCCATCGCGCCTCCGGTCTGCCGGCGCAAATGCAGATCCTCGACGTGTCGAACGCGTGTCTCGGTTTCCTGAACTCCTGCACGCTCGTCGGCGGCATGATCGAGTCGGGCCAGATCGAGGCCGGCATCGTCGTCTGCGGCGAGAACGGCGGCCCGCTCGTCGAGGAGACGATCCGGCGGCTGTGCACGAGCGAGCTCGACCGGCAGCAGATCAAGCCGTTCTTCGCCAACCTCACGATCGGCTCGGGCGCGGTGGCGGCGGTGCTGTGCCGGCGCGAGCTCGCGCCGGCGGGCGCGCCACGGCTGCTCGGCGGCGTGGTGCGCGCGGCGAGCGAATACAGCTCGCTCTGCATGGGCGACCGCGCCGAGGGCGACGCGCTGGCGATGCAGACGGACTCCGAGCAGCTCCTCGTGGCCGGCGTCGAGACGGCGCGGCGCACGTGGGAGGACCTCGGGCGCGAGTTCGGCTACGCCGACAAGGATTTCGACCGGTTCGTGTGCCACCAAGTTGGCGTCGCGCACCGGCGGAAGTTGTACGAGACGCTCGGGCTCGATCCGGCGAAGGATTTCTCGACGTTCGAGACGATGGGCAACACCGGCTCCGTCGCGCTGCCGCTCACGCTGTGGCAGGCGCGCGAGACCGGTTTCATCAAGGCCGGCCAACGTGTCGGCCTGCTGGGCATCGGCAGCGGAATCAACTGCGTGATGCTCGTGCTGGAGTGCTGAACATGGAAAACTGGCGCAGCGAGTATCCCTTCGAATCGCACCACCTCGACGTCGGCGACGGCGTGCGGATGCACTACTTGGACGAGGGCCCGCGCAGCGACGAGGCCGTGATCATGCTCCACGGCAACCCGACGTGGTCGTTCTATTTCCGCAGCGTCGTGCTCGCCCTGCGCGGCCGCATGCGCTGCATCGTGCCGGACCACGTGGGCATGGGCCTCTCGGACAAGCCGGCGAAGTACCCGTACCAGCTCGCGCGCCGCATCGGCGACGTGCAGAAGCTCATCGCGCACCTCGGGCTGAAGCGCATCCACCTCGTGGTGCACGACTGGGGCGGCGCCATCGGCATGGGCGTGGCGACGCGCGCGGCCGACGCCACCGGGCGGATCGTGATCCTCAACACCGCGGCGTTCCCCGACGAGAACATCCCCGGGCGCATCTCCGTGTGCCGCTGGCCGGTGATCGGCTCGCTGCTGGTGCGCGGGTTCAACGGTTTCGCCGGTCCGGCGGTGTCGATGGCGGTGACCAGGCCGCTGCCTCCCGCGGTGCGCGAGGGGTTTCTCGCGCCGTACCGCAGCTGGTCGGACCGGGTGGCCGTGCACCAGTTTGTTCGCGACATCCCGATGGAGCCCGAGCACCCGACGTTGCCGCTGCTCCATCAGATCGGCGTCGACCTGGCATGGTTGAAGGCGAAGCCGGTGTTGATCGGGTGGGGCGGCAAGGACTTCTGCTTCAACGACCACTTCTTCGAGCGTTGGAAGCAGTTCTTCCCGCAGGCCGAGACGGAGTACCACGCCGACGCCGGCCACTACGTGCTCGAGGACGCCCGCGACCAGCTCGTGCCGCGCATCGCGGAGTTCCTGCAGCGATAGGGCGGCCGGTTGGCGACTTCGTTGGTGGCGAAACGCGTGGACGTTTCGAGGCGCGCGGGGCCGGAGGCGAAGGTCCCACGACCTTCGCTACGTGGAACAGCGACCGCACGACTATTCTCGCGCGGTCAGGTCAGACCGCGGGTTCCTGCTCGGGGAGGCGGCCGTAGAGCTCGCCGATCTCAAGCAGATAGGCGGCGCTCCGGTGCTCAAGGTTCTCGATCTGGGCGGAGTTGTAGCGCCACTCCCAGTTGCCGTCGGGCACACCGGGGGTGTTGAAGCGCGCGGAACTGTCGAGGTTGAGCAGGTCCTGGAGCGGGACGACCGCAAGACGGCAGGGCGAGGCGTAGGCCGCGCGGATGAAGTCCCACTGGATCTCGGTGCCACTGATGCGGAAATAGCGGCGCACATGGTCGCGGGTCAGCTCGTCGACCGAGCCATACCAGCCGCGAGTGGTGTCGTTGTCGTGCGTACCAGGGTACAGGACGCAGTTCGGCACGTGGTTGTGCGGCAGGTAGAGGTTCCGGGCGTCGCCGCCGAACGCGAACTGCGAGATGGCCATGCCGGGCAATCCGGTGGCGTCGCGCAGGGCGGCGACCTCGGGAGTGAGCACGCCGAGGTCCTCGGCGATGATCTTCGCCTCGGGGAAGGCCGCGCGCACCGCGCGGAAGAAGTCGAGCCCCGGACCGGGTTCCCACGACCCGCGGCGGGCGTTGGGCGAACCGGCCGGCACGGCCCAGTAGCTCTCGAACCCGCGGAAGTGGTCGATGCGGACGACGTCGCAGAGATCGAAGGTGGCCGCGAGGCGGCGCAACCACCACGCGTAGCCGGTCTGGCGATGCACCGGCCAGTCGTAGAGCGGGTTGCCCCAGAGCTGGCCGTCGGCGGAGAAGTAGTCGGGCGGGACGCCGGCGACGAAGGTCGGGCGCCGGTCGACGGGATCGAGGAGGAACAGATCGGGGTTCGCCCAGACATCGGCGCTGTCCTGCGCGACGAAGATCGGCACGTCGCCGATGATCCGAATCCCGAGCGTGTCCGCGTTGGCGCGGAGTTGGCGCCACTGGCCGAAGAAGAGGTATTGGAGGAACTGGTGCGCGAAGATCCGGGCGGAGAGCTTGCGGCGCAGCGGGGATTTCGCGGCTTTCTCGAAGTCGCGTTGTTCGGCCGGCCATTCCCACCAAGGACGACCCGCGAAGTGGTCCTTGAGGGCGAGGAAGTAGGCGTAGCTGTCGAGCCAGTCGCAATGGGAGGCGCAGAACTCCTGGAAATCGCCGTAGGGCAATGCGACGGGATTTTTCTGGAAGCGTTCGGCGGCGGCGAAGAGCACGGGCCATTTGTGCGTCCAGATCGCGCCGAAATCGACCCGGGCTGAATTGAGCGCGGCGAGCTGGGCGAGCTCGCGTGGTTCGAGCAGACCGGCGGCGACCAACGGTTCGAGGTCGATCAGGTACGGGTTGCCGGCAAAGGCGGAGAAGGCCTGGTAGGGCGAGTTGCCGTAGCCGGTCGCGCCGAGCGGGCAGGTTTGCCAGTAGGTGAAACCGGCGCGGGCGAGGAACTCGAGAAACCGGGTGGCGTGGCCATCGAGAGTGCCGATGCCGTGCGGGCCCGGGAACGAGGTGGGGTGAAGCAGGACGCCGGCGGCCCGGTGATCGAGCCAGTTGAAAAGCGGAGCGGTGGAAGAGCTCATGCGCGGCGGGAAGAATGCACGGATACAGCGGCGGGGGAAGGCCCGATTCAGCACCAACAATCTGTCCGCCACCGATTAGACATAATGCCTATTGTGCGAAGTACCCATGAAAGCCCGTTTTCCTCAAAAACTCGCCCGTAAAGTGAAAGCCGCTGCACGCCAACGGCTTCCGAAGCAAACCGCGGGCGGACCGCGCCGAATTGGTAAACAAAGCCGCAAGGATGGCACGGAAACCGAACTTCCCCCAGGCGAACCCGTCGCCCGGACGTTCACCGTGTCGGTGATTTCCGCCGAAACCATCGCCGCCGGTTTCCCGTTCGGGATTCGGATCAACGTCGACGCGACAACCGCGGCCCGCGCCGCCGGAGAGGCATCCGACCAAGTCCGCCGCCTCTGCAACGCCGTCCGCGAGGAAATCCTCGTCGCCGCTTCCCGCGCACTCCGCGCGGGCTGACGCCATACCGCCCCGGGCTCGACGCCCGGGGCGTTCCTTTTCGCAAACCCATCACCATGCCGAGAACTGCCGCCGAGTCCGCCGGGCTTCGCCGCGTCCCCATCGTCTTCGCGAAAGACGTCGCCGACGCCGCCGGAGTCTCCCCGAAAACCGTTTATCGCTGGTTGGCGCGCTACCGCGCGAACCCGAAAGACGCGCGCGGCCTCCCCCATCTCGTCCGCCTCGGGCCGCCATGGCGCATCCCGGCGCCCGCCGCTGAGGCATTGCTCGGCACCTCTGCCACCGCCTGACCATGTCCGAAACCTTTGCCGAACTCCTCGCAGAGCTGGAAAGCCACCGCTTGGAAGTCGCCCTTGTCCCCGCCCGTCACCCGCGCCATGAAATGCACTTCGTGCGCGTGGTGATCGGGCAAAACCCGCCCTGGTATCGCCGCATCTGCGCCGCGAACCCGTCATCCCGGCGCCGCGCCAAGACCGCGCCAGATACTCGAGTACGCCGCGCCAACGTGCTTGCCGTCCTCGGCTCGCTCGCCGCCGGCAAACCGACCCGCAGCCGCTACGTTTCCGCGCTCAAACAGGAGGCCGCACGGCGCGAGTCATGCCCGTTCTGAAAGACTTCCCCGAAGAAGGCGCGCCGATCCTCAACGTTGCGCGCGCCTTCCGCTTCTCCGACGAACCCGCGCCGGAAGCGCCGCGCCAGATCGCGCCCCCGGCGCAATCCCTCGGCCTCGGCTTCCTGCTGACGACTTCCGGCGGGCTCGCCCCCGAGACCGGCGACGCCACCGGGGCCGCCGAGTTTCTCGGCACCGATGGCGAACTTACCGCCGCCATCGAAGCCGCGAAGGCGTGGCAGATCGACTGCCCGGTTGACGAGCTGGAAGACGTCACCCGCCGACTTCGCGCCCTGCGCCGCCGGCAGGCCGAATTGGCAGCCGAGGCCGACTTTCTCGCCAACGGCACCGTGCGCGAAGGCGAGTTTATCCGCCACAGCCGCAACCGCGCCGGTGAGGTCATGCCAGCCGACAAGTACCGCGAGCTAGCCGACGGCGAGGCGGAGCGCGCTACGCAGACCGTCAACCTCGCGCTCTCGCTCACCTCGGCCGGCGTGGAGGCGTTCGACCGCAAGGGGCCGCGCTGGTCCATCGTCGACCCCGACCCCGAGCACGAGACACGCAAGGACCTCCCCCGCGTCCGCCGGCAAAACGTCTTCCCGACCGTCGCCGCCGGCCGTCGCGCCCCGATGATTAAACACCTGGAGGCGCACGCCACCCGACACCCCGAGCTGGAAATGGTCACCCTGACAAACGGCCCCCGTTTCATCGTCTGGGGACATCGCCCGGGGGCGTTTCGCGATGAAATCGGGGCGTTTCACGGGCGCATTTCCCGCCTGAACGACTCCCGCTTGTTCCGCCTCTGCGGCTACTGCTTCGACTTCCGGGCAACGGAGTTCGGCACGGTCCGCGACCTCGGCGACATTTGCCCGTTTCCCCGCGAGGAAGGCACCGAAAACGGGGTGCCGGCGTTCTCGGTCCATATCCACGCCCACCTGTTGGGGCGTTTCAAACGCCCCGTTTCCCCCCTTCGCCGCCGCCGCTTTATGCGGGTTTTCTGGCGTTACTGGGGGGCGTTTTGGGACATGGGGCACCGTCTCGACAAGATCCGCGAGGCGTGCAAATACCCGACCAAGCCCGGAGACCTCGACGCCCTCCGCCCGGCCCAGCTCGCCCAATACTCCGCCGAGACCAAGGGCATGAAGATCGTGCAGCCGCTCGGCGAACTCGCCGAGGCCCGGCGCGGCCGGCGCGAGTTCGCGCTGACCGGCCGCCGCTGGCGCACGAACGATGGCAAGTTGGAACTCCGTTTTCGCCCGTGCTGGAACGCGAAAGGCCAGCGCGATCTTCGCGCCGCCAGCCGCAAGGCAGTCGAACGCGAGCGCGAGCGCCGCGCCGGCCTCTTCCGCTACCTCGTCGCCGCCGGTTTGGGTAACGCCGCCGCCGAAATCCGTCTTGCCCGCCGCACCGTGGCAAACGCCCGGCGTTTGGGCGTTTCCATCGGGGCGTTTATCGTGGCATGGGCCGTTTTCGGACAAATGGGCCGCGATTGGCTCGCCGAGCCATGCTTGGCGTTTGCCTGCGCCCTCGCCGATGAAACGCACGTTTGCCGCTTGGCCACTGCCGCCGAGGCATGGGGCGTTTTCCCTCAAACACTAGAGGAGGCAGCCGCAAACGCCCTCTCGCGCTTTGAAACGCCCCTTTGCTGGCCTGAAACGCCCGCCGAAAGGATCATGAAGGCCAAGCAGAAGGCTAAGGCCAACCGCGGACCACGGAAGGAACTACGGAACCGCGTCATCGCCCGC
>DAOOFR010000053.1:0-19393 GCA_035415285.1 Opitutaceae bacterium | reverse complement strand
GGTCTCCGACCGGACCCGGTGCGTTCGCGCCGAAGCCGCCGGGATTGTTCAGGGAAGGGTCCTCACGTGGCGCGGCTCTTCAGACCGCGCCGTTGGGCGTGAGCTGGCGAGTGGGGGCACGCGAAGTCGGCCGGGGCGGGCTGAAGCACCGCCCCACGCGCAGGCGGTCGGCGGAGCGGTGAAAGGAATCTCAAAGTCGGCCGGTGGCCCGCGCTCGCGTTGCGCCCGCCGAACAGTCTGGGAACCTAGCGCACACCTCCCAGCCATGCGTTCCCCACGTTTCTGCCTCCGTGCGTCCGTCGCGCTCCTGCTTGGCGCCACCTCGCTCCACGCCATCGTCGATCGCAATGCCGACGGGCTGTCCGATGTCTGGGCGGCGCTGTATCACCCGACCAAGGGCGCGACCGTGGACGAGGATGGCGACGGCTTCACCAACGCCCAGGAGGCTCTGGCCGGCACCGATCCTCTCAACGCCGCGAGCCGCTTTGCCGCGGCGCCGGACACGGACGCTGCGGGCAACCTGGTGCTGCGCTGGCGCGGTGCGTGGGGCAAACGCTACACGGTGCAAAGCAGCGCGGATCTGAAGACATGGACGGCTCTGCCCGAAACGCACGTCGGTCGCGGGCAGGAAATCGGTGTCGTGGTGCAGCCGGCGGGAGCTGCACCCGAAGCGCGGCGGCATTGGCGCGTGACGGTGGCGGATGTCGACACCGACGGCGACGGCATGAGCAACGCCGAGGAGATCGAGCTCGGCAGCGATCCGACCGCCGCGGACGCCACCAACGGCACGCCGCGCGTCTATGGCGCGGAGTATTTTGTGAGTCCGACCGGCAGTGACGCGAACGCCGGCACGAAGGCCGCGCCGTTCCTCACTCTTGAGAAAGCGAAGGCCGCGGCGCGCACGCGAATCGCGGCTGGCATCCCGGCCGGCGGCATCGCGGTGTGGTTGCGTGGCGGCGTGTACGAGCGCACGGCGACGCTCGAGTTCACTTCTGCCGATTCCGGCACGAGCGCGGCGGACTCCGTCGACTGGCGCGCCTACCCGGGCGAGGAGGCGCGGCTGGTCGGCGGCAAGCGGCTGCCCGCGAGTGCGTTCTCGCTCGTGAAGAGCACTTCGCCGGTCTGGAACCGGCTCGATGCCTCGGCGCGCGGCAAAGTGCTGCAGCTCGATCTGAAACCCCACTTGGGCCTCACCGCCGCCTCGACGGCCGCGGACAAGGAGAAGGCCTACGGCGTGCTGCGCCGGCGCGGCTTCGGCAAGACCGAGCGGGCGGCGCTCGAGCTGTTCATCGACACCGAGCCGATGTGGCTGGCGCGTTACCCGGAGGTCGATGCGCATGTGCCGCCGCAACCGATCACCGGCGACACGTACACGCTCTATGGCGTGTCGACTCCGGCGGTCGCCGGAGTGTACACGAAGTACAAGATCGAGGACGGCGTCTCCGCCTACAAGCGGACGGTGGACGGCAAGGAGTTCACGCTGCACCGCACGGAGGCCAAGAACGCGACCACCGGGGAGGCCGGCTGGCGGTGGTACCTCAATACAGCCCAACACCAGGCCGATCCCACCTGGTGGAGCGACATCCACTCGCCCGACGAGGTCCCGAAACAATTCTACGGCAACGACAAGACGACGGGCCTGCTCTCGGGCCTCGACCCGGCCCAGCCGTACCATGGCTATTTGCATACCGCCGCCCCGAGCAAGACCGGCCTGGTCGCCTATGCCGGCGACCGGCCCTCGCGCTGGAGCAGCGCCCCCGATCTGTGGGTGGACGGCTTCTGGGCGTGCGAGTGGGAAGAACAGCACTATCCGGCAACCGTCGATACCGCGGCACGCACCCTCAAGCTGCAGGGTGCGGCCGAGGAGTTCACGATCCATCCGGCCCAGCCGTGGTTCGCCTACAACCTGCTCGAGGAGATCACGCAGCCCGGGGAGTGGTACCTGGATCGGGTCGCCGGCCTCCTCTATCTCTGGCCTCCGGCGGGGTTCAACGCGGGCTCCGATGTCGTCGTCTCCTTGCTCGAGTCGCCGCTGCTCAAACTCACGAAGGCGGACTACGTTGGGTTCCGCGGCTTCACGCTCGAGTCTGCCCGGCATCTCTTGCTCGAGTCGCTCGGAGGCCGAGGCATCACCGCCGACCGCCTGACGCTGCGCAACTCCGGGGGAGCCGCCGTGGAGGTGCGCGATTTCTGGAGCAGCCAGGAGGCGCTGCGGCGGGACAGCACGGAGACCCGCCTGAGCCGTTGCACGATCGTCAACTGCGGCCACCTCGCGGTCCGGCTCATCGGCGGCGACCGCCAGACGCTCACGCGCTCGAACAACGTGATCGAGGACTGCGACATCAGCCGCTACGGCCGTTTCCAGTCCAGCGGCGTGATGGGGATCTACCTGAACGGGTGTGGGGCCACGTTGCGCCACAACCGCATCCATCACGCTCCCGATCGGGCGATCGACTACGCCGGCAACGACCACCTCCTCGAGTTCAACGAACTCGACCACCTCTGCCTCCACTGTGCGGATGCGGGGGCGATCTACACCGGGAAGTGGAGCACGCGCGGCTGCAAGGTGAAGCACAACTTCATCCACCACGTGCGCTCGGCCATCAACGGCTGGGCGACCCACGGCCTCTACATCGACGACTGCGGCCACGGCGGATGGTCGGAAGGCAACATCTTCTACGAGATCGGCGGTGCCGCCCACAAGTTCGGCGGACGCGACAACGTGGTGCTCAACAACATCGTCGTGAAGAGCGCCCTGAGCCTGTGGCTCGACGACTGGGGCCTAGGGCGGGCGAACCCCTTGCTGCCGCCGGGGGACGCGAATCAGAAGCCGCACTTCGCCAATTACCTGACCGACCCGGAGTGGGGTCTGCTCACCGTGGGCTACCAGAACGATATCCCGGATACGACGAACGACTGGCCGACCCGCTACCCGGAGTGCGCGGCGATCCCGAACACGTGGGAGGCGATCATCGCCGCCCCGGACACCTGGCTCACGCCGCGCAACAGCAGCTTCACCCGCAACGTGGTGTGGCAGGAGCGGCCGGGCCACATCTTCCATTTCGACAAGGCCAAGAAGTACCTCAACGACGGCGCGAACATCGAATCCAACAACCTCCGCGGCGAGGATCCGCTTTTCGTCGACGAAGCCGCCGGCGACCTGCGGCTGCGGCCCGAATCGCCGGTGCGCCAGATCCCCGGCTGGCAAGACATCCCGTTCGAACGAATCGGCGTGCGGGAGTGAACCCATTTTGGCGCTGCCGAGCCGGCGCCGAAATGCAAGGAACGCTGCGCGTTCCGCGGAGCGGGGCGAACGTCGGCCGGTCGTGGGGCGCTCGCGGGTGGCGCCGGCCTCCGTGCCGGCGAATCGCAGAGGGCTGGCACGAATACGACGGGCGGGAGCCGAAGACCGCAGGCAGGGACGCCTGCGCCACCATTAGAGAGCCGGCGGCGCGAGTAGAGTGCTTGCTCCGTCCGTAGGTCCGGTCTCCGACCGGATTCGCTGGGTGCAGCCGGTCTGCTGGCTCGCGTTAAAGGCAACCGGTCAAAGACCGGTCCTACGTGCTAGCCTGTCGGTCTCGTCGTGAATTCCCTCTGAAACCGGCCCGGTAGCGGCCCGGTCGGTTGACCCATCGTCAACGGTGGGTGGACTGGGCTCGTCGCCCACGGACATCCCCACTCCCCACATGCATTCCACGCGTACCATTCTTGGGGCGAGCCTTGCGCTTGCACTCGGCGCCGCTCCGCTCCCTGCCATCGTTGATCGCAATGGCGACGGCCTGTCCGACGTGTGGGCCGCGCTGTATCACCCGACCAAGGGCGCGACCGTGGACGAAGATGGCGACGGCTTCACCAACGCCCAGGAGGCGCTCGCGGGCACCGATCCGCTTGACCCCGCGAGCTGCTTCGCCGCTGTGCTGCGAGCCGACGCCACGGGCGCGTTGGTGCTGCGCTGGCATGGGCTGCGCGGGAAGCGCTACACCATCGAGAGCAGCACCGATCTGCGTACGTGGGTAGTGCAGCCCGGCGTTCACCTCGGGGCGGGTGTGGGCTACGGCGTGGTCGTGCAGGAGGTGGGGGCGCCGACGGCACGCCAACGCCATTGGCGTGTGGTGGTGGCCGATGCCGACTCCGATGGCGACGGTGTCACGAACTGGGAGGCGCAGGAGTTGGGCCTGGATACGGTGCCGGACCCGATCAAGGACCCGGTCGAGCGGACAGAAACCCCGCTCCCACGCGTTTACGGCGCGGAATACTTTGTGAGTCCAGATGGCAGCGATGCGAACGCCGGGACTAAAACCGCGCCATTCCGCACGCTGGACAAGGCGCAGATTGTGGTGCGCACGCGGATCGGGGCCGGAGTGCCCGCCGGCGGGATCGCCGTGTGGTTGCGCGGTGGCGTGTACCCGCGCACGGCGACGTTGTATCTAGGGGGTAACGACTCAAGCCCGGACCCGGAGCGCACGATCGATTGGCGCGGCTGGCCCGGCGAGGAGGTGCGGATCTCGGGTGGCGTGGCGCTTGAGCCCCGGGCGTTCCGGGCGGTGAGCGATCCGGCGGTGGCGGCGCGCCTCGATCCCGCGGTGCGCGCCCGGGTGCTCGAAGCCGATCTGTCGGCCGCGGGCCTGCCGGAGCTGGGCGAGTTCCCGGTGCGGTTTCGCGGCCGGCCGGCGGTGCCGGAGCTGTTCTGCGACGACGTTCCGATGACGCTCGCCCGGTGGCCCAACGAAGAGTGGGCCACGATCGGCGAGATCGTGGCGCCCGGCACCGAACCGGTGAACGACGCCGACCTCGCGACCGGGGGCGTGTTTCTCGCCCGGGAGGACCGGGCGTCGCGCTGGAACCTGGCCGAGGGCGTGTGGCTGCATGGCTTCTGGGGTAACGACTGGTTCGATACCGGGGTGCGCTTGGGAGCGTACGATCCAGCGCAACGCCGGATCACTTTGGCGGCCGGTGTTCGGTACACGGTCACCGCAGGAGGCGTGCCGGCGCGGCGCTACTACGCGCTGAACGTGCTCGAGGAGCTCGATCATCCCGGCGAGTACTACATCGATCGCCGCCGCCGCCGGCTCTATTTCCTGCCGCCGGGCGATCTCGCCGGTGCCCGCCTCGTGCTCTCGGGGCTCAACGGCACGCTCTTCTCGCTTGTCGGGACAACCAATATTCGGATTCGCGACCTGGTCTTCGAGGCGGGTCTGACCAACGGGGTCGATGTGACCGATCGCGTGGTGGACGGCGTGGTCGAGCGCGCGGGCTCCGGTGTGGCGATCCTTGGCTGCACGGCCCGCAATCTGCGCTGGCATGGTCTCTTCGTCTCGGGCGGCTCCGGCCACCGCGTTGAGCGCTGCGATGTGTACGATGTCGGCGTGGGCGGCATCACCCTCGCCGGCGGTCACCGCCCGACGTTGACGGCCGGCGGCCATCGGGCGGTCAACAACCGCATCCGGCGGTTTGGGCGTCTCCAACTTTCTGCGTCGCCGGGGCTGAAGCTCGGCGGCGTGGGCAATCTCGCCGCCCACAATCTGGTGAGCCACGGCCCGCACACCGCGATCGAGGTCGACGGCAACGATCATCAGGTCGAGTACAACGAAATCCATCATGTGAACCGGGAGACAGACGACTGCGGCGCGTTGTACAAGGGCCGCAATCCCTCGAAGCGCGGCAACCGGATTGAGCGCAACTTCTGGCACCACATCGGCACGCCGATGGGCTGGGGCGTTGCGGCGGTGTATTTCGATGACGGCGATGGTGGCGACTTCGTGGTCGGCAATGTCTTCTACCGGGCCGGGCATCCCAACGACCGGAGATTCGGCGTGGTGTTCTCCCACGGTGGACACGGCCTGTTGGCGGAGAACAACATCTTCGTCGCGAGTCGCCGCGCCTTGGGCTCCTCCCAGTGGAGCGACGCGCGTTGGCTGGCGATGCTCGCCGACGGCGATTGGCAGCGGAAGCTCCTTGAGGAGGTCGACATCACCGGCCCGACCTTCACGGACCGCTACCCGGAGCTGATCGGCTTCATGACGCCCGCACCCGGCGCCCCGCGGGTCAGCACGGATCGTCGTAATCTCGTGGTCGGGGCCGAACTGGCCAACACCGGCAATTGGGTGGCGGACGGTTCGGGGTGGGCGACGGCAGCGGATCCCGGGTTTGTGGATGCAGCCGCCGGCGATTTTCGGCTGCCACGGGAGAGCGAGGTCTACGCCCGGATTCCCGGCTTCAAGGTTATCCCCTTCGAATACCTCGGCCTGACTCGCGATGGGATGCGCTTTGAAGTGCCGGTGGAGCCGTGGGTGGACTGAATCTTCGGCGCAGCGACAAGAGCTGACTCCCGGTGGTATCGCGGGCGGGTTCGCCGAGTGGTGGGGTGGGCGTGAAGCCCGCCTCTCCATCGGACAGGGGCCGCAGGCGTGGTGGCTTGGCGTCAATTCGTTTTGAAATGGGTCTGTTCGGGTGGCGTGGCCGTTGACGCTCCCCTACTGGAGGATTGGCTCGCGGCGTTGGCGACCGGTACCTCCCCATGTTCTCCCCACGCATCCTCCTCGGCGCGAGCTTTGTACTGCTCCTCACAGCGGCTCCGCTCCGTGCCCTCATCGATCGCAACAACGACGGCCTGTCCGATGTGTGGGCAGCGCTGTATCACCCGACCAAGGGCGCGACCGTGGATGAGGATGGCGACGGCTTCACGAACGCCCAGGAGGCGCTGGCCGGCACCGATCCTCTCGATGCCGCGAGCCGTTTCGCCGCGACGCCGCAAACGGACGCCGCGGGCAACCTCGTGCTGCGCTGGCGTGGGGCGTGGGGCAAACGCTACTTGGTCGAGAGTAGCGCAGATTTGAAGACGTGGACGGCGCTGCCCGCTCTGCACGTGGGCCGCGGTCAGGAGTTGAGCGTTGTGGTGAGGGCGGCCGGAGCCGCGGCGGAAGCGCGCCGCTACTGGCGGGTGGTCGTGGCGGATGTCGACACCGACGGCGACGGCATGACCAGCGCCGAGGAGATTGAGCTCGGCAGCGATCCGACCGTCGCCGATGCCACGCTCGGCACGCCGCGCGTCTACGGTGCGGAGTATTTTGTGAGTCCAAACGGCAGTGACACGAATGCCGGCACGAAAGCCGCGCCGTTTCGCACGCTGGAGAAAGCGAAGGCGGCGGTGCGGACCCGCATCGCCGCCGGCGTGCCGGCCGGCGGCATTGCGGTGTGGTTACGCGGCGGCGTGTACGAGCGCAGCATGACCCTCGAGCTCACGGCTGCCGATTCCGGCACGAGCGCGGCGAACTCCGTCGACTGGCGCGGCTATCCGGGCGAGGACGTGCAGCTGCTGGGCGGGCGAAGGATTGCGGCGAGTGCGTTTTCGGTCGTGACGAGCGCCTCACCGATCTGGAGCCGGCTCGACGTCAGCGCTCGTGGCAAGGTCCTGCAGATCGACCTGAAACCCTGGCTCGGCCTTACGGCGCAATCGACCGAGGCGGAAAAGGCGGCGGCCTACGGAGTGCTGGCGATCAGCGATCCGCTCTATCCCGTCCGCCGCACCGGCTCGGCGCTCGAGCTGTTCATCGATCGACGGCCGATGCAGCTCGGCCGTTGGCCGGATGCGGGTTACAGCGATCCCGCACAGGGCGTGAACGACGAGGTGGTACAGGTCTACGGGCAGACCACGCCGGCAGTGGCGGGTACCTACCGCAAGATCGGCGTGGTCGACGGTGTGTCGCTGTTCCAGCGCGAAGGGCTGGTTGCGTATGTCGTTCCCGGCGCCACGGAGCCCGAACAACTGCAGTACTATCTCCACCGTCGGACTTGGGAGCACAACAGCGTGCGCCACGTTGCTTGGTTTCTGGAGACAAAGACTTCCGGCTACCCGGTCGACACGGGTTCGGCGATGCGGCCGTGGTGGTCCGCCTACCGGGCGGACGGCACGTTCGGCGATCTGGTCGCGTACACGAAAGCGGGAGCGGCCGGCACGCTCCGGTTGGACGATCCGTCGCGTCCGCGCAACGGCTTCACGCTGGTCGACACCCCCGCCTCGGCGGAGAAATCCGAGACCCGCTTCACCTACCATGGCGATCGGCCGGCGCGCTGGACCGCGGCGCCGGATCTCTGGGTGCACGGCTATTTTCGGTATTCATACTTCGATCATCATCGCGCAGCCTCCGTCGATTCGTCGAGTCGCACCATCACCTTTGCCACGAGTTCCACCTTCGGGATCGCCGCCGGGCAGCCTTGGTACGCCTACAACCTGCTCGAGGAGATCACGCAGCCCGGCGAGTACTACCTCGATCGCGCGAGCGGCCTGCTGTACCTCTGGCCGCCCGCCGGGTTCGCTGCCGCTTCCGAGGTGGTAGTCTCGCTGCTGGAGACCCCGTTGCTCCGGGTCGCCGACGCGTCGTGGGTGACGTTGCGCGATTTCATCGCGGAAGCCGCGCGCAAGGATCTGGTCTCCGTGTCCGGCGGGGATTCGGTGGGGCTCGAGCAACTCAGGCTGGGCAACAATGGGGGCACGGGCGTCGCGATTACGGGCGGCCGGAACCATCGGGTCAGCCGGTGCGTGCTTCGGGACACGGGGTTGGGGAGCGTGTCACTGAGCGGTGGAGACCGTGCCGCGCTGGCCGCGGCGAACTCGCGGGTGCAGGATTGCGATCTCTCCGGTTTCGGCCGGATCGGCTTCTGCTATCAGCCCGCGGTGAAGCTGGTCGGTTGCGGAATGACCGCACGGAACAACCGCCTGAGCCAGGCGCACCACTCCGCGATCCTCTGGGAGGGCAATGACCACGCCATCGAACGCAACGACATCTCCGATGTCTGCCGGACGGCCAACGATGCCGGGGCGATCTACGCTGGCAACGAGTGGGCCTCGCGCGGCACGGCGATCCGGGAGAACTACCTCCATGACATCTCCTCCGTGCTCGGCGGCTGGGTGCACGGCATCTACCTCGACGACTGCCTCAGCGGCGTGCGGGTCGAACGCAACATCGTCGTCGATGTGGTCGGCAACGCCATCATGCACGGCGGCGGTCGCGACCATGTGCTGGAGAACAACCTCATGGTGCGCTGCTCCCGCGGCCTCTACGCCGACGGTCGCGGCGTGGCTTGGACCGAGAAGTACGGCCCCGACAACTGGAAACACCTGCTCACGAAGCTCGTCACCCTGGGGTACCAGCGTGATATCGCGGAGACGGCGTGGGACTGGCCGACCCGTTTTCCGGAGTGCGCGACGATTCCGAACGATTGGGCCACGGTGCTCGCGGAGCACCACTGGCTCCGCCCGGAGGGTTGCGTGTTCGTGCGCAACGCCGGCTGGGACAACGCCGGTTGGATCGAGGGCGTGCTCGTCTCGGCGGCGAAAGACGGCGCGGGCAATCTGCTCAACCCGGCTCTCGCGACCGACTATTATGCGCAGATCGCAGACAATCTGGCCGACGTGGATCCGCTTTTTGTCGACGAGGCCGCCGGCGACCTGCGGCTGCGCGACGACTCGCCGGTGCGCGCGATTCTTGGCTGGGAAGAGATCCCGTTCGGGCGGATCGGCGTGCGGGAGTGAACCTATTTTGGCGCCCCCGAGCCGGCGCCAAAATACAAGGAACGCTGCGCGTTCCGCGGAGCAGTGGGGCGCTCCTTGAGGACGCCCCGCGGAGCGGTGAAAGGAGTCTCAAAGTCGGCCGGTGGGCCGCGCCCGCGTTGCACCCGCCGAGCCGTCTGGAAACCTTGGGCGTACTTTCCAGCCATGTGTCCCCCGCGTCTCTGCCTTCGTGCGACCGTCGCGCTCCTGCTCGGTGCGACCTCGCTCCACGCCATCATCGACCGCAACGGTGACGGCCTGTCCGATGTGTGGACAGCGCTGTATCACCCGACCAATGTCGCAACCGCGGACGAAGATGGCGACGGCTTCACGAACGCCCAGGAGGCGCTGGCCGGCACCGATCCGCTCAATGCCGCCAGCCGCTTCGCCGCGGCGCCGTGCACAGACGACGCCGGCAACCTCGTGCTGCGCTGGCGCGGGGCGTGGGGCAAACGCTACTTGATCGAGAGTAGCGCAGATTTGAAGACGTGGACGGCGCTGCCCGCTCTGCACGTGGGCCGCGGTCAGGAGTTGAGCGTTGTGGTGAGGGCGGCCGGAGCCGCGGCGGAAGCGCGCCGCTACTGGCGGGTGGTCGTGGCGGATGTCGACACCGACGGCGACGGCATGACCAGCGCCGAGGAGATTGAGCTCGGCAGCGATCCGACCGTCGCCGATGCCACGCTCGGCACGCCGCGCGTCTACGGTGCCGAGTATTTCGTGAGTCCGACCGGCAACGACACCAACGCCGGCACCAAGGCCGCGCCGTTCAAGACCTTCACGAAGGCGCAGAGCGTGGTGCGGGCGCAGATCAAGGCCGGCATGCCCGCCGGCGGCATTGCGGTGTGGTTACGCGGCGGCGTGTACGAGCGCACGACCGAGCTGATCTTCGGATCGGCCGACTCGGGCACGAGCGCGGCGAACTCGGTCGACTGGCGCGGCTATCCCGGCGAGGAGGCGCGCATTGTCGGCGGTCGCCGTTACCCGGCGACACTGTTTTCCCCGGTGACCAGCACCGCCGCTGTTTGGAGCCGGCTCGATGCCGCGGCGCGTGGCAAGGTGTTGCAGCTGGACTTGAAGGCGCAGGGCGTGACCGATTTCGGCACCTTGAAGGTGCACGGCTGGGGCACCGACACGCCTCCCGTGCTCGAGGTGTTTGTCGATGCGCAGCCGATGGCGCTGGCCCGTTGGCCGGACGCCGAGGCGCACGCGATGCCTCCGCCGATCGATCCAAACGCCGACCGGATCACGGTCCACGGCTCGCTCACCCCCGCGGTCGCAGGCACGTATGTGAAGTTTGGCACGCAGGACGGGGTATCGGCGTTCCGACGCGAGGGATTGGTCGACGGGCAACAGTATCACCTGCGCCGCGGCACCTTCATCGACCAGGCGAAGGGCACCACGAGTGTCGTCTGGTTCCTCACGACCTCGGCGAGCGCCGGCTGGGATGCGAGCACGGCCCCGAGTTGGCGCTGCTGGGGGGCGGAGCCCGCGACGTTCACGGCGGTCGCCGCCTCCGGTGCCGTGGGCCAGCCGAGTGTGCTCGACCCCGCGCGCATCAACCGCGGCTATGCCTACACGGCCGATCCAACGACCATCACCAGTTTCACCTACGCGGGCGATCGCCCCGCGCGTTGGACGCAGGCTCCCGATGGCTGGCTCGACGGTTTCTGGGGCAACAGCTGGGCGGAGTTCCATCTGCCGCTGGCCGGCGCCGATCCGGCGAACGGCCTGGTTTCGCTCGGGGCAGCGCCGCCCTTCTTCGGTCTGCTGCCCAACCAGCCGTGGTTCGCCTACAACCTGCTCGAGGAGATCACGCAGCCCGGCGAGTGGTACCTCGACCGCGCGGCCGGTGTGCTTTACCTCTGGCCACCAGCGGGCTTTACCGCCGGCTCAGAGGTGGTGGTCTCGATCCCGAACTATGTGCTGCATCCGTCGTCGGCGAAGTTTCTGGCGTTCCGGGATCTCACGATCGAGGCGGCGCGTTCGGTGCTCGTCACGTCGTGGCAGGTGCAGGGGCTCGAACTGGAGCGGCTCGTGTTGCGCAACGCGGGCGCGCTTGGCGTGAATCTGTCGGGCAGCGACTCCGTCATCTCGCGTTGTCTCGTGACCGGTGCCGGCCGCGCCGGGTTCCTGATCCAAGGTGGCGACCGCGCGACGCTCACCGCGAGCAACAATGTCGTGGAGGATTGCGAGATTCGGGAGGTTGGCCGTACCCAGATCAGCGGGGCGGTCGGCATCGAGATCGACGGTTGCGGCCAGACCCTGCGCCACAACCGGGTGCATCATCTCCCGCGCGGTGCGCTCACGCTCCGCGGCAACAACCAGAAGATCGAGTTCAATGAACTGCACGACGTGTGTCTTGGCAGCGCGGATTCCGGTGCGATCTACGCGCCCGGCGACTGGGGCGCCCGCGGCGACGAGATCCGCGGCAACTTCATCCACGACATCCGCAACGAACTCGGCAGCACCGACGTGCAGGGCATCTACCTCGACGAGACCAGCGCGGGCACGCTGGTCGAGGGAAACGTCGTCTACGGGGTCGCCGGCTACGCTTTCAAGATCAACGGCGGGCGCGACAACCTCGTGCGCCGCAACGTGGCCGCGCGGTGTGGCGGCGTGTTGTATTCGACCGACTGGGGCTTGCGGCAGTTCAACCACCCGACCGAGATCGAGCTGCTGAAACAGCGCCACCAACGGCTCCTCGCGTTCGGGTATCGGAGTCCGGCCTGGAGCGCCGCCTATCCGGCGTGCGCGGCGATCCCGGACACGTGGGACGCGGTTGCCGCCGACCCGCTCCAGTGGCTGGCGCCGCGCGGCAACGAGCTCGTCGGCAACCTCTGCTTCGCGAATGCGCGATGGC
Organism: Opitutaceae bacterium; assembly: GCA_035415285.1. Lineage (GTDB taxonomy): Bacteria > Verrucomicrobiota > Verrucomicrobiia > Opitutales > Opitutaceae > CAJCBL01. Next base: position 6,983 of record DAOOFR010000053.1, on the reverse strand, counting down.
AGAACTACTACTCGTACCTGGGACCGGACCCGGTCGCGACCTACTTTCAGGCCGTAGCCGAGAACGTGCAGACGCAAACCTCGCCCTTCGTCGACGAGGCTGGTGGCGACCTGCGGCTGCGGCCGGATTCTCCGGCCGCGCAGATTCCCGGCTGGGTGGCGATCCCGTTCGAGCGCATCGGTGTGCGGGAGTGAGCGGTTTTGCGCCGCCGAGCCGGCGCAAAACCGGAGGGAACGCGATGCGTTCCGGCGCGAAGGGGGGGCTCCGCGGGGGCGCCCCGGCGGACGCGGCGCGCGGGATCAGTGGGGGCGCCCCAGTAGGTCCGGTCTCCGACCGGACCCGGTGGGCGTGGGTCCGAATCGGCCGGCATTGTCCAGGGACTTGGCCCCACGTGGCGCGATTCTTCAGGCCGCGCCGTTGGGCGTGAGCTGGCGAGTGGGGGCGAGCGGAGGCGGCCGGGGTGGGCCGACGCGCCGCCCCACGCGCAGGTGTTCGGCGGCGCGGTGAAAGGAATCTCAAAGTCGTTCGGCGGTCCGCGCCCGCGTTGCCCGTGCCGCGCGGTCCGGAGACCTTGGGGCACTTTCCAGCCATGCGTTCCCCACGTCTCTGTCTTGGCGCATCCGTTGCGCTGCTCCTCGGTGCGGCGCCGCTTGGCGCGATTGTCGATCGCAACGCCGACGGACTGTCGGATGTCTGGGCGGCGCTGTACCACCCGACGAGGGGCGCGGCGGCGGATGAGGATGGCGACGGACTGACCAACGCCCAGGAGGCGCTCGCCGGCACTGATCCGCTCACCGCCGCGAGCCGCTTTGCCGCGGCGCCGGACACGGACGCTGCGGGCAACCTGGTGCTGCGCTGGCGCGGTGCGTGGGGCAAACGCTACACGGTGCAGAGCAGCACCGACCTGAAGACCTGGACGGCGCTGCCCGAGCTGCACGTCGGCCGCGGGCAGGAGATCAGTGTCGTGGCGCGGGCCGCCGGTTCCGCGGCGGAGGCGCGGCGCCACTGGCGGGTGGTGGTGGCCGATGTCGACACCGACGGTGACGGCATGACCAACGCCGAGGAGATCGAGCTCGGCAGCGATCCGACCACCGAGGACGCCGCGCCCGGCACGCCGCATGTCTACGGTGCCGAGTATTTCGTGAGTCCGACCGGCAACGACACCAACGTCGGCACCAAGGCCGCGCCATTCAAGACGTTCACGAAGGTGCAGAGCGTGGTGCGTGCGAAGATCAAGGCCGGTGTGCCGGCGGGCGGCATCGCGGTGTGGTTGCGCGGCGGCGTGTACGAGCGCAGCACCCGGCACTATTTCGGCGCCGAGGATTCGGGCGCCGACGCGAGCCGGCCGGTCGAGTGGCGCGGCTATCCGGGCGAGGAGGTGCGGATCGTCGGCGGGCGGCGCCTGGATGGCGCGGGTTTCCAGCCGATCACGAGCGCCTCGCCGGTGTGGAACCGCCTCGACGCGAGTGCGCGCGGGAAGGTGCTCCAGCTCGACCTGAAGGCCCGTGGCGTCACCGACTACGGCACACTGAATGTGCGCGGGTTCTCGAGCTCGGTGGGCGCGGCGATGGAACTCGCGGTCGACGGCCAGATCCTGCCGCTCGCGCGTTGGCCGGACGACGGCGAGTCGAATCTCCTGCAGGACGAGGTGGGCGACACGTTCCAGGTTTTCGGCCCAACGACGCCGGACATCTCCGGCTCGTACACCAAGGTGGGGACGGCCGACGGCGTTTCCCTCTTCAAGCGGGACGCGCTCTCGGGCGGGCAGCAGTACTACCTCTACCGTTGGACGGGCGTGGTGGACGGGAATCCCTTCCGGTATTGGTTCATCTCGACCGGGCAGTCGGGCTGGCCCAACGGCAAGACGCCCTACTGGGCCTGCCGGTACTCACCCGAGGCCTTCAATCCGAGCGCGGGTTCCGGCGCGGCTGGAGCGGCCACCGGTTTGAATCCCGAGCGCCTCAACCACGGATTTGCCCACACTGGCGCCATCGCCGCGCCGACGCGTTTTGGCTACTACGGCGATCGGCCGGCGCGTTGGAGCCAGGCCAAGGACATGTGGGTTGCCGGTTATTGGGGCAACCTGTGGGCGGAGTACCATCTGCCGGTGGCGAGCGTCGACCCGGCGGGGCGCGCGATCGTGCTGGCGAATGAGCCGCCCAAATACGGCCTGGCGGAGGGCCAGCCGTGGTTCGCGTACAACCTGCCCGAGGAGATCACCCGCCCGGGCGAGTGGTACCTCGATCGCGAGACCGGTATCCTCTATCTGTGGCCGCCGGCCGGATTCGGCCTCGCCTCCGATGTGACCCTCTCGCTGATCGAGGGCCAGATCTTCGACATCAACGGCGCTGCGAATCTGGCGCTGCGCGACCTGACGCTCGAGGCGCCGCGCCACGGCGCCATCTACGGCCCGAAGGTCGACGGCCTGCAGCTCACGCGACTGGTGATCCGCAACACCGGTACGCATGGCATCGCGGTCGTCGGCCCCAATGTGCTGGTCAGTCGTTGCCACGTCACCGGCGCCGGCACCGTCGGGATCAAGGTCGAGGGCGGCGATCGCGCGGCGCTCGTCGCCAGTGGCAACCGGATCGAGGACTGCGAGGTCAGCCACTTCGCCCGGTTCTGCCGCACCGGCAGCACCGGCATTCTCATCCGCGGTTGCGGGGCGACGATCCGTCACAATCACCTGCACCACTCTCCGCAGTCGGCGATCGATTTTGGCGGTGGTCCGATGGGCTCGCCCCTCGGTTTCAATTCGAACGAGAGCCTCATCGAGGGCAACGACATCCATGACGTGTGTCAGACGACCGCGGATGCCGGCGCCATCTACTCCGGTCGCGACTGGGGCGCGCGCGGCAATGTGGTGCGGCACAACTTCATCCACCGGCTCCATTCCATCTTCGGCCGGGACCTCAACGGCGTCTATCTCGACGACGCCGTGAGTGGCATCCAGGTCGAGGCGAACCTCATCTATGACGTGACCGGCGCCGGCATCAAAGCGGGTGGCGGCCGCGACAACAAGCTGGAGCGCAACCTCATCGCTCGGTGCGGCAACGCGCTTTATGCCGACAGCCGTGCGTTGGAGTGGCAGAAGCTCTCGCCGCCGTTCCCCAACAACCTCCCCGATGATAGCGGCAACCTGCTCGCGAAGCTCGGGCGCCTCGACTACCAGGGCGATAAGTGGGCGAAGGCCTATCCGGAGTGCGCGCGCATCCCCAACGACTGGGCGGTCGTCAGCGACCAGAACAACCGCTGGCTCTGGCCCGAGGGCACGATCTTCTCGCGCAACGTGTGCTGGGGCAACTTCCGTCTGATAGAGGCCACCGAGGGCACGACCGACCGCATGCAGGAGATTGCCGGGAATCTCGTGGACGTGGATCCGCTATTTGTCGACGAGGCGGCTGGCGACCTGCGGCTGCGCGACGACTCGCCGGTGCACCAGATCCCGGGTTGGCAGGACATCCCCTTCGACCGCATCGGCGTGCGGGAGTGAGGACGTTTTGGCGCCGCCGAGCCGGCGCCAAAACGTAAGGAACGCTGCGCGTTCCGCGCGGAGCGGTCTTCCCGTGGCGCGGCTCTTCAGACCGCGCCGTTGGGCGTGAGCTGGCGCGCGGGGTCGCGCGAAGCCGGCCGGGGCGGGCTGAAGCGCCGCCCCACGCGCAGGCGGCCGGCGGAGCGGTGCGAGGAGTCTCGAAGTCGTTCGGCGGGCCGCGCTGTATCAGGAGACCCGTGGCGCGGCGGCAAATGAGGACGGCGGCCAGAGCGCCGTCGGCCGCGATCAGTTTTCCAGCGTGGAGTACCAGCCGTTGGTGAAGGGCGTGAAGACGTCTCCCTCGTTGAACGGCAGGTGCTGGTAGAGCAGGATCGCGACGGCGCGCTCCTGCGGGTCGATCTGCACGGTGGTGGTGGCGTAGCCGTCCCAGCCGAAGCAGCCCTCGCTGTTGAGCGTGGGGCTGCGGCCGAGGTTGGTGACGACGCGCACGCCCAGGCCGAAGCCCTGCTCGACCGCGCCGAAGGGATGCGGCTGGGGGAGGTGCGCGAGGCGGTCGCGGGTCATGAGCGCGACGGACTTGCGGCCGAGAATGCGGACGGCGTCGAGTTGGCCGCCGTTGAGCAGCATCTGGGCGAAGCGGGCGTAGTCGCCGGCGGTGGAGTAGAGGCCGGCGCCGCCCATGCGCAGGCCGTGGGTCGGGCCGCAGCGCTCGTCGCTGTTCTCGACGGGGTCGAGCACGAGCTGGCCGGCGGCGTTGCGGTTGTGGATGCGGGCGATGCGGCCGCGCTTCTCGGCCGGTACCCAGAAGGCGGTGTCGACCATTTTCAGCGGGCCGAAGATGCGCTGCTGGAAAAAGTCGTCGAGCGATTGGCCGGAGACCTTCTCGATCACGGCGCCGAGGAGGTCGGTGTTGATGCCGTAGGCGAAGGCGGTGCCGGGCTGGTGGGCGAGCGGGATCTGGGCCACGCGGGCGACGAACTCATCGAGGTTGGGCGCGGACCAGATCTCGGCACGGTTCTGGAGTTTCACGAGTTCCGGCGGGGCGCTGAAGTCGTAGAAGGTGCCGGCGGTGTGCATGAGGAGTTGTTCGATGGTGATCGGCGAGGCGGCGGGGACGAGCACGGGGGCGTCGGCGGTGCCGCCGGTGAAGACCTTGAGGTCCTTGAGCGCGGGGAGGAACTGGTCGACGCGGTCGGTGAGCTTGAGTTTCCCCTCCTCGACCAGGATCAGTGCGGCGGTGGTGGTGACGAGCTTCGTCATCGAGAAGAGGCGCACGATCGAGTCCTTCCGGATCGGCGTCTTGGTCGTGGCGTCGGCGAAGCCGTGGGCGCGCCAGTCGACGATCTTGCCGTCGCGGGCGAGGAGCAGGATGTAGCCGGCGTGCGAGCCGTCGTCGACGGTGCGGTCGAGCGTCTGGTGCAGGCGTGCGAGCCGTTCGGCGGAGACGCCGGCGTCGGCCGGAGCGACCGGGGGGAGCGGTTGCGGCGTTTGAGCGATGCCGGGCAGGGCGAGCAGCAACGGCAGGGCGAGCAGCGGGAGGTGACGGGGATTCATGGTGTTGGTCTTCTTCGTGGATAGGTTTGGTACAACTCCGGTAACGGAACTTTCCCTGCGCACTGTGCGCAGCGCAGCGGAACGCGCGGACTAGCGCACGGGTTCGAGGCGGAACCAGTCGACGGCGATGTCGGCGCTGGGCCGGCCGGTGTAGAGCTTGAGGAAGTTGTCGCCCTCGCGCAGCGAGACGACGCCGCAATCGAACTCGGCCCAGCCGGCGGCGGCGGGAAACGAGAGATATTTCTCGTACTCCGTGGGATCGAGGTCGGGCACCTGCAGGGAGGTGTGGTTGACGAGCAGCTTGAGCTTCTGCGGGCCGGCGGGCGCGGCGTAGCGGATCTTCAGGTGCGCCTGACGGGCCATCGCGGACTGCACCATGACGGTGACATGGTTGAGCGACTGGCCGAAGCCGGTGACGTAGCCGGCAGCGCTGAATCCGGGGAGCTCGGTCGCGACGGTGGGGCCGTCGAGCGCGCCGCCGGCGGCCGGGGCGGCCTCGGCCTCGAGCAGCACGGTGACGCGGGAGGGCGCGGGCTGCACGCCGGCGATCGCGACGCCCCGCTCGGTCGGGACGATCGGCTTGATCGCGCCGGTGGCATCGTATTCGAGCTCGTCGGCCATGACGCTGCGGACCTGGCTCTTGCCGCCGGAGAGCCACGAGCTGTGGTAGAACGCGTACCAGCGGCCCTTGTACTCGGCGATGGAGCCGTGGTTGGTGTCGGAGCGGCCGGGGAATTCGCGCATGTAGACGCCGCCGGGCGTGTACGGCCCGAGCGGTTTGTCGGCGACGGCGTAGTACATGTGCTGCGGCCATTTGCGGCCGGGCAGGCCGGGGTAGCTGAGATAGTACTTCCCAGCGCGCTTGTGGAGCCAGGGTCCCTCGAAGAAATCGGGGAGTTGCGCGGAAAGATCGACGAAGCTCTCAGGTACGGCGGAGCGGAGATCGTCGGCGAGGCGCGCGCCGAAGCAGCGGCCGCCGCCGCCCCAGACGAGGTAGGCCTGGTTGTCATCGTCGACGAGGACGGCGGGGTCGATGCCGCCCTGCACGCCGGCGACGGGACCGAGGTCGGTGAAGGGGCCTTGCGGACGCGGGCTGGAGGCGACGGCGATGCGGAACATGCCGGTGCCGCGCTCCCGCGCGCAGTAGAAGAGGTAGTAGGTGCCGTTGCGGCGCACGCAGTCGACCGCCCACATGTGGCTGATCGCCCACGGGGCGGACTTCAGGTGGAAGACGACCCCGTAATCGGTCCAGTTGACCAGGTCCGACGTCGAGAAGACGTGGTAACTGATCATGGTATCGTAGGTGTTGGTACCGGGCTGGTCGTGCGAGGTGTAGAGCCAGAGACGGTCGTCGCCGGGCCAGACGCGGGCGGAGGGGTCGGCGGCGAAGACGGTGTTGATGACCGGATTGCCGGCGTGGGCGGCGAGCGGGGCGAGGGCGAGCGGGGCGAGGGCGAGGGCGGTGAGGGCGGCGCAAAGGCGGAGAGAGCGCATAGGGGTGAGCGGAGAAGATGCGGCGGGACGATGCTTTGCCAACGACGCTTTCGGGTGAGTCGGCCGGATCCGCCGCGAGGTGGGTGGATTCTTCGCCTGGGCCGCGCCCGGGACGGGTGTGCAAACAAAAGCCCGCGGCGCTCGGGGCGACGCGGGCTGGAAGACGGGCGGACATGGGTCTGGAGACCCATGCCACGGACGAGGGGAACGCGCAGCCTACTTGCCCAGCAGCGCCTTGTTCGCGCGGGCGAGGGCGAGGCGCTGCTCGACGCTCCTGCGCGTCGTGAGGCCGTCCTCGGGCGTGTGGAGGCACCAGTCGACGAGCTGGGCGACGGTGGTGCGCGCGGCGTAGCAGCGCGTATCCGAACCGCCGTAGTACATGATCACGGTGTCGTCGGGGAAGCGGATCCCCGGGCGGGCGTCCCGCTTGGCTGCCAGCTCG
>DAOOFR010000052.1:0-19875 GCA_035415285.1 Opitutaceae bacterium | reverse complement strand
TTCCGGCATCGCCGCCGGCGACCACCTCGTCGTCGAAGGCCTGCAGAAGGTCCGCCCCGGCATGCCCGTGCGCGAAGTCTCCTTCCAAGCCCCCCAGCCGGCCTCCGCCCAATCGGCCCCCGCCACGAAATAACGGAGACGCACCATGTTATCACGCTTCTTCCTCCACCGGCCCGTCTTCGCCTGGGTCATCGCCATCATCCTGATGGCGGCCGGCACCATGGCCATCGTCAACCTGCCGATCTCGCAGTACCCGCCCATCGCGCCGCCGTCCATCGCCGTCACCGCAACCTACCCGGGCGCCTCCGCCGAGACCGTCGAGAACAGCGTCACCCAGATCATCGAGCAGAAGATGACCGGGTTCGACAAGATGCTGTACCTCTCCTCCACCAGCGACTCCGCCGGCGGTACCCGCGTCGAGCTCACCTTCGCCCCCGGCACCGATCCCGACATCGCCTGGGCCCAGGTGCAGAACAAGCTCCAGTCCGCCATGGCCAGCCTGCCCGAGGTCGTCCAAAGCCAGGGCGTCACTGTCAACAAGAGCACCCGCAACTACCTCATCATCGTCGGCCTCATCTCCGAGGACGGGAAGATGGACGGCAACGACCTGCGCGACTACGCCAAATCGAATCTTGAGAAGGTCGTCTCCCGCGTCCCCGGCGTCGGCGAGGTCGAGGTCTTCGGCAGCCAGTACGCCATGCGCGTCTGGATCGATCCCGAGAAGCTCACCAAGTACAGCATGACGTTCGCCGACATCGCCGCGGCGTTGAAAACCTACAACGCGGAGATCTCCGCCGGCCAGTTCGGCGGCGCCCCCTCCGTCCCCGGCCAGCGCCTCAACGCCTCCATCATCGTCCAGAGCATGCTCAAGACGCCCGAGGAATTCGCCGCCATCCCGCTGCGCACCAACACCGACGGCTCCGTCGTGCGCGTCAGCGACATCGGTCGCACCGAACTGGGCACGGAGTTCTACGGCACCGACGTCGAGTACAACGGCAAGCCCTCCGCCGGCCTCGCCATCCGCCAGGCCGCCGGCGCCAACGCGCTCGACACCGCCGATGCCGTCCGCGCGAAGATGAAGGAGCTCAGCGAGTTCTTCCCCGCCGGCGTGCAGGTGGTTTATCCCTACGACACCACGCCCTTCGTGCGCGTCGCCATCCACGAGGTCATGAAGACCCTCATCGAAGCCATCGTCCTCGTGTTCCTCGTGATGTATCTGTTCATGGGCAACATGCGGGCGACCCTGATCCCCACCATCGCCGTGCCGGTGGTGCTCCTCGGCACGTTCGCCATCCTCAGCCTCTTCGGCTTCTCCATCAACATGCTCACCATGTTCGCCATGGTGCTGGCCATCGGCCTGCTCGTGGATGACGCCATCGTCGTCGTCGAGAACGTCGAGCGCATCATGAGCGAGGAAGGCCTCTCGCCCCTCGAGGCCACCCGTAAGTCGATGGACCAGATCACCCCGGCGCTGATCGGCATCGGTCTGGTCCTCTCGGCGGTGTTCGGCCCGATGGCCTTCTTCGCTGGATCGACCGGCGTCATCTACCGCCAGTTCTCCATCACCATCGTCTCCTCGATGCTGCTCTCCGTCGTCGTCGCCTTGGTACTCACCCCGGTGCTCTGCGCCTCGTTGCTCAAGCCCGTCGAGAAGGGGCATGAAGCCGCCGAGACCGGCTTCAGGATTCTGCGGCCGTTCTTCCTCTGGTTCGACCACTCGTTCCTGCGGTTGCGCGACAAGTACATCGCCATCGTCGGCCGCACGCTCACGCACAAGCTCCGCTACGTCGTGATCTTCGCCGTCATCGTCGGCGCCCTGGGCCTCCTCTTCAAGCGCATGCCCACCGGCTACCTGCCCGACGAAGACCAGGGCATCCTGTTCGCCCAGATCATCCTGCCGGCCAACTCCACCCTTGAGCAGACCAAGGGTGTCTTGGATCAGGTGCGTCAACACTTCCGTGACAACGAGTCCGACGCGGTCGAATCCACCTTCACCATCGCCGGCTCGAGCTTTGCCGGCGCCGGCCAGAACAACGGCATGGCCTTCGTCAAACTCAAGGACTGGGAGCTCCGTACCAGCGCCGACCTCAAGGTCGACGCCATCGCCCGGCGCGCGATGATGCGCTTCTCGCAGATCCGCAACGCCATGGTCTTCGCCATCGCGCCGCCCTCCGTCATGGAGCTCGGCACCGGCAAGGGCTTCGATCTCCAGCTGCTCGACCGCGGCGGCCTCGGCCACGCCAAGCTCATGGAAGCCCGCAATCAACTCCTCGGCATGGCCGCCCAGAGCCCCGTCCTCACCAAGGTCCGTCCCAACGGCCAGGAGGACACGCCCGAGTACCGCATCGACGTGGATTGGGACAAGGCCGGCGCCCTCGGGGTGCCGCTCGCTTCCATCAACAGCACGATCGGCGCCGCCTTCGGCAGTTCCTTCGTCAACGACTTCATCCAGGGCGGCCGCGTCAAACGCGTCTACATCCAGGCCGATGCCCCGCACCGCATGCTGCCCTCTGACCTCGAGAAGCTCCACGTGCGCAACACCGCGGGCAAGATGGTCCCGTATTCGTCCTTCGCCTCCGGGCACTGGACCTTCGGCTCCCCTCGCCTCGAACGTTTCAACGGCTTCCCCTCCATCAACATCACCGGCGAGCCCGTCCACGGCCGCAGTTCCGGCGAGGCGATGCAGGAGATGGAGAACCTCGTGCGCAAGCTGCCGGCGGGCGTCGGCATGGACTGGACCGGCCTCTCCTACCAGGAGCGCCAGGCCGCCGGCCAGACCGGCCCGCTCTACGCCTTCTCAGTCTTCGTCATCTTCCTCTGCCTCGCCGCCCTCTACGAGAGCTGGCCGATCCCGGTCGCCGTTCTTCTGACACTGCCCCTGGGCGCCATCGGCGGCGTCATCGCCTCCAGCCTCTTGGGCCAACCCAACGACATCTACTTCCAGATCGGCCTGCTCGCCACGCTCGGCCTCGCCACCAAGAACGCCATCCTCATCGTCCAGTTCGCCAAGGACCGCGTCGAGGAAGGCCTGGGGCTCGCGGAGGCGACGCTCGAAGGCGCCAAGCTCCGCCTGCGCCCGATCCTCATGACCTCGCTCGCCTTCGGCTTCGGCGTGCTGCCGCTGGCCATGGCCAGCGGCGCCGGCGCCGGCGCCCAGAAGGCCATCGGTATCGCCGTCGTCGGCGGCGTGATCACCTCGACCGTCCTGGTGACCATCTTCGCGCCGCTCTTCTACGTGCTGATCGAGAAAAACTTCGGCCGCGGCAAGCAGCGCCAGGCCAGAGCCCACGCCACCGCCACCCCGTCCGGGCACAAATAACATGAACCGTTTCCCTCTTCTCCTTCTCGGCGGCATCGCCGTCGGTGCCGCCGGCTGCACCCTGGCTCCCAGCTATCGCCGCCCCACCGCGCCAGTCCCGGCGCAGTGGCCCGCCGGCGATGCCGCAGCCCCGGGGCAATCCCCCGCTGCGCCCGCCGCAGCCGATCTCGCCTGGCGCGACTTCATCGCCGACGCCAAGCTGCGGCAGGTCGTCGAGCTCGCGCTCCAGAACAACCGCGACCTCCGCCTCGCCGCGCTCAACGTCGAGCTCTCGCGCGCCATGTACGGTATCCAGCGCGACTCGCTCTTCCCGTCCGTCGCCGTTTCCGGCAGCGGCGGCAAGCAACGCGCCTCCGCCGACCTCACCGAACCCGGCCGGCCCCGGACCACCGAGAGCTACAGCGTCAGTCTCGGCGTCTTCTCCTGGGAGGCCGATTTCTTCGGCCGCGTGCGCAGCCTGAACAAGTCCGCCCTCGAAAAGTATCTGGCCACCAAGGAGGCCCGCCGCGGCGCGCAGACGCTGCTGATCTCCGGCGTCGCCAACGCCTACCTCGCCCTCGCCGCCGACAGCGACAACCTCGCCCTGGCCACGAGCACGCTGCGCGCCCAGGAGAAATCCTACGAGCTGGTGAGCAAGCAACACGCCGCCGGCATCGCCACCGCGCTCGACCTGCGGCAGGCGCAGATCCCGCTCGAGACTGCCCGCAGCAGCGTCTCCCAATACACCCGACAGGTCGCCCAGGACGAGAACGCCCTCAACCTGCTCCTCGGCACCACGCTGCCCGCCGCGCTCCGCCCCTCCGGGCTGGAGCAGGTCGGCGCGTTTGCCGAAGTCGCCGCCGGCCTCCCATCCTCGGTGCTCCTGAGCCGGCCCGATGTCATGCAGGCCGAAGGCACGCTCAAGGCCGCCAACGCCGATATCGGCGCCGCCCGCGCCGCCTTCTTCCCGCGTATTGCGCTCACCGGCACGATCGGCTCTGGCAGCAAGGAGCTCTCCGGCCTCTTCGACGGCGGCACCGGCACCTGGAGCTTCCTCCCCAGCGTCTCGATGCCGATCTTCGACGCCCGCACCTGGACCGCGCACCGCGCCGCCCAGGTGCAGCGCAAGATGGCCGTCGCCCAGTACGAGAAGGCCATCCAAAGCGCGTTCCGCGAAGTCGCCGATGCCCTCGCCACCCGGGCCACCATCGGCGAGCAGTTCGCCTCCCAGCAACGCCTCGTCGAGGCGCTCGCCGAGAGCAACCGCCTCGCCTCCGCCCGCTTCGAGAAAGGCGTCGACAGCTACCTCGCCGTGCTCGACGCCCAGCGCTCGCTCTTCGCCGCGCAGCAAGGACTCGTCTCGCTGCGCCTCGCCGATCTCGCCAGCCGCGTGCAGCTCTACGCCGTACTCGGCGGCGGCGGTGAGATCGAGCACCACCCGCACCACTAACCGCTACCGTGCGGCCGGCGGCTACCGCCGGCCGCCCTTTCGTTCACTCTTCCGCCCAGCGTCCTCACTTGGGGCACTTGGGTTTGCTTGCGCCCAACCCAGCCACGTCCCCGCACGCCATGCCTCGTTCCTGGTATCTACGTCCGCTCCTCGCAGTCTTGGGCTCGCATGCCCTGCTCGCGCCCCTAGCCATCGCCGGAGGCCTCGCCTTTAGTCTCCTCCCTCCGGCACCACCCAGATCGGACGGGACGTCGGAACTCCAGCTGGTCGCACTGAACACCGGCACGGACTCCGTGCCGATCTCGCTCCCCGACCATCTGTCCGGAACGCTGACGTTCGCCGGACAGACCAGAAGTGTGGAACTGACGACGACCATCTCCAGCTCCACGACCATCGATCCCGGCCGGTTCAAGCTCACTCCACTGCACTGCGTGCTTCCGCCCGAAATCCACGGGCCGGTCATGCTCACAGTGACGCCGCCAACCGGACCGGCACTCCAGATCATGATCGAATCCGCACGCCCGACCGCCGGAAGTCCGATCGCCCACGACACGCCACCAGCGCGCCGCGCCTTGGAGCCCAGCAACACCGAATCGATTCTGCACCGCTACTTCGCCGAACGTTTCGGCCCCCACGAGCCCGTGTATTTTATCTACGGAGCCGACGACCCGGTTGCAAAGCTCCAGTTCAGCCTGAAATACCGGCTGCTCGAGTTCGATAAACATGCCGACCGACCGCCGCGCAAGACCCTGCAGTTCGGTTACACTCAGCGCTCGCTGTGGGATATCAACGGCACGTCCAGCCCCTTCTACGACACCAGCTATATCCCCGAACTGTTCTTCGAGTCCATCGCCGCCCCGGTCGAGGATGCGACCGGCTTCTACCACGGCCTCGGCCTGCAAACCGGCTTCCTCCACGAGTCGAACGGCCGGGACGGCCTGAGTTCCCGCAGCCTCAACCAGTTCTTCGCCCGCACGTACTTCCTCGTGGGCCCCACCGAACGCTGGCACGCGGTGCTCATGCCGGAGTTCTGGTTCTACGCGGGGGCGATGGAGGACAACCCGCGGCTGAAGGACTATCGCGGTTACGGGCGGTTCAGCGTCGCCCTCGGGTACGGCGACGGCGTGAGTCTCACACTTGCCACCCACTGCGGAAAGGATTTTGACCATCCCACCATACAGCTCGACTTGGCCGTACCATTGAGCATCGCCGTGCTCGATTTCAAGACCTTCCTCCTCGTGCAGTATTTTGACGGATACGGTGAAAGTCTGCGCGATTACCAGAAGCACTCGCAGACGGTGCGCGCCGGCATGGCGCTGGTCCGCTAGCGACGTGCACATGCCGGGCTTGTCGGGCAGGTTCGGCGCCGTAGCGTAGGTGGCACATGGAACTCCGCCACCTCCGTTACTTCAGCGCCGTCGCGGAAAATCTGAACTTCACGCGCGCGGCCGAGAAGCTCCGGGTGGCCCAGCCCGCGCTCAGCCGCCAGATCCAGGCACTCGAAGACGAGCTCGGCACCAAGCTGTTCGATCGCAACCGGCAGCGCGTCATCCTCACCGACGCCGGCCGGTTGTTCTTCGCCCACACCCAGAAGATCCTCGCACTGGTCGACCTCGCCACACTCGCCGTGCGGGAGGTCGCCAATGGCGCCGAGGGCGAACTGCGCCTCGGCCAGGACTGGCGCCTTCCGGCCTCGCTCGTCTCGGAAGCGATCGCGGAGTACCGGCGCAACTACCCGCGCGTCGAGGTCGTCGTGCGCGATCTGCCCATGGGCGAGCAGCTCAGGGCCCTCAACGCCCACAAGATTCATGTCGGCTTCATCGCCACCGACCTGATCGGGCCGGACGACCACCTCACCTCGCGCCCGATCTTGCATAGTGAGCTCGTCGCCATCGTGCCGCGCGACCACCCGCTGGCGGCACGGCCCACGGTGCGCCTGGCCGAGTTGCACGACTCCGAATGGATCAGCATCGACACACCGGATGCGGGCTACCGCACCTTCCTGCTGCAGGTCTGCCGTAATGCCGGTTTCACGCCACGGTACAGCCGGGCGGTCGCGACGCAGGCGCCCGCGCTCGTCGGGCTGGTCGCCGCCGGCATGGGCGTGGCGCTCATCCCGCGTTTGCTGCTCCCGCCGGCGCGGTTGGCGATCGCCGTGCTCGGCACCGATTGCGACCCGCTGGACATCCACGCCGTGTGGCATCGGGCCGACCCATCGCCGCTGCTGCGCAATTTCGTGGCGATCCTCGACCGCCTGCAGCGCTGACCCGCCCCCAGGCTTTCCCCCTTTACTCGACCACCCTTGGGGTTAGCTTGCCGCCCATGGTCGCCTCCCATCCCGCGCTCGCGATTCTCGGCCTCGGCACTCCCGAGATCATCCTCATCTGTTTCGTGATCCTCCTGCTTTTCGGCGCCAAACGACTGCCCGACCTCGCGCGTGGGATCGGCAAATCGGTGAGCGAGTTCAAGAAGGCCGCGGCGGATGCGGAAAAGGATATCCGCGCCTCCGTCGATGAGCAGCCCAAGACCCCGCCGCCGACCAAGCCCTCGGCCACGATCCCGCCGCCGTCGAGCAACAACTGAGCGCAGGCTCAGCCCGGATTCGCTTCCCCGACCGGCGACCTTTGTCGCCGGTTTTTTATTTCCGGCGCGGCTGCAACGCCGCCTTGCCACAACCGCAGTCCCCGCGAGCACAAGGGCTTTCTCCGCGGCGTCGCAACCAGCGCCAGAGCAGGTAGCCCAGCGCCGCGGCCACCAGAGCGAGAGCGAGAATCGTCTGCCACGTTTCGTTCATGGGATCATTCTGTCCGTTCTTCGTTTCCTTCGTTGTCTTCTGTCGTCTGGGATCGGTTGCCGCAGTTCACTGGAACCCGAGCGCCAGCCCGAGATGCCGCACGGCGAAGCACACCAGCCACGCGGTCGCCGTCATGTAGGCCAGCTGGAACGCCGGCCAGCGCCAGGACCCCGTCTCGCGACGGACTACCGCGATGGTGCTCACGCACTGCAGCGCGAACACGTAGAAGACCATCAGGGTGAAACAGACCAGCGGGGTGAACAGCGGCCGCCCGTCCGGCCACCGCGCCGCCCGCAGCGCGTCGCGCAACGGCACCGCCGCATCCTCGCGCGTGTCGTCGGCATTGAAGATCACCGCCATCGAGCTCACGAACACCTCGCGGGCGGCAAACGAGGTGACCAGGCCCACGCCGATCTGCCAGTCGAAGCCGAGCGGCCGGATCGCCGGTTCGATCACGTGGCCAAGCTGCCCGGCATAGCTATGCGCCACCTGCTCGGCGGGCGTCGCACCCGGCAGGCGGGGAAAGTTCGTCATCGCCCAGAGCACGATCGAGATTGCGAGAATCACCGTGCCCGCCTTGCGCAGGAAAAGCGACGCGCGCTCCAGCATGTGGAGACCCACGGAACGCAACGACGGCACGCGGAACGGCGGCAGTTCAAGGATCATCAGCGGGGCCGCGCCGCGCAGCACCGTGCGTTTGAACAACCGGGCGAACAGGAACGCCGCCCCGGTGCCGAGCACGAACATCGCCAGCATCAGCCCCACCTTCGTCCAGACCGGCACCCGTTGGTTGGGCACAAGGGCCGCGATCAACAGCAGGTACACCGGCAGCCGCGCTGAGCAGGTCATCAATGGCGCGACCAGAATTGTCGCCAGCCGGTCGCGACGCGACTCGATCGTGCGCGTCGCCATGATCCCCGGGATCGCGCACGCGTAGGAGCTCAGGAGCGGGATGAACGATTTCCCGTCGAGCCCCACTCGGCTCATCAGCCGATCCATCATGAAGGCCGCCCGCGCCATGTAGCCGGTCTGCTCCAGCAGTCCGATGAAGAAGAACAGGATCAGGATCTGCGGCAGGAAGACGAGGATGCCGCCCACGCCGGCGATGATGCCGTCGGCCAGGAGGTCGCGGAAATCGCCGGCGGGCAGCGCCGTGCGCGCCGCCCCGGCCAGCCAGGCGACGCCGCTGTCGATCCATCCCATCGGGTACTCGGCCAGGGTGAAGATCGAGAGGAACATCGCGGCCATCACGGCCCCGAGCGTGACCCAGCCCCAGACCGGATGCACCACCACCGCGTCGACACGGTCCGTGGTCGACGGGCCGGCCGGCGCCTTGCTCCGCTGCACCACCTCGCGTACGAGGGCACGCGCGGCGCCGTACCGGGCGGCGACCAGCGCCCCTCGCCAGTCCTTGCCCGCTGCCCGCCAGTGCCGCTCCCACCGTTCCACGATCGGCAACGCTTCCGGCGCAAAAACCAGGCCGGCCGCGGCGAGCGTCTCCCGATCGCCCAGCAGCAGCAACGCCTCCGCGCGCGCGGTCGCCGCATTGCTGCGACCGCTCCGGTGCAACGTCGCGGCCAGCTCGTCGACCGCCGGGGCCAAATCGCCCGGCAACTGCCAGAACACGCGCGCCGGCGGGGCCAAATCGCTCCGACTCATCGCCACCCGCAGCTCGAGCAAACCGGCGCCGGTGTTCGCTTGGCAGGGAATCACGGGGACGCCGAGTCGGCGCGAAAGCGCCGGCACGTCGATCTTCACCCCCGCCTGCACCGCCGCGTCCATCATGTTCAGCACGACGATCGCCGGCAGCCCGAGGTCGAGGATCTGCGAGGCGAAGTAGAGGTTCCGCTCGAGGTTGGCCGCGTCGACGATGCACACGATGCGGTCGGGCCGCGGCGTGTCGGTGCGGCGGCCGAGCAGCACATCGCGCAGCACCGCCTCGTCGGGCGAACGCGCAGACAGGCTGTAGGCGCCGGGCAGATCGATCAGGCGCATCCGCTTCCCGTGCTGGGAGAAGCACTCGCCCACCTTCTTTTCGACCGTCACGCCCGGATAGTTGCCCACCTTCTGGCGCAACCCGGTGAGCGCGTTGAACAGCGTGGTTTTCCCGCAGTTGGGGTTGCCGACAAGGGCGAAGACGGGCTCGGCCATGGTGCGTCTTTGAAGTCAGCGTAAACGCGCGCCCGGGCACGGCCTCGCAGGGAGGCAGCACTGGATCACGCTCGGGGCGGAGATGGACCATTCTGCCATACGGCAGAACACCGATTGGCACGGATGGATCGCTGGACGATGCGTGTTCATCCGTTGAATCCGTGGTTTCAGGTTCATGTTGCTTAGGAGGACGCTGCGCGGGAACACCGCCGTGGGTCGGGCCGCACACGCTGCGCGTGTCCCGGCACGCCGCCGGCGCCGCGGCTCACGCCGCGCCCGCCGCCGCCAGCGGCTGGACGTGGATCAGCTGCGCGAGTTCGGCGCTGATGGCCAGTTTCGTCCCGCAGACCTCGCACATCACCGTGTGGCGTCCCGAGATCTTCTTCACGGTGGCCGCCTCGCAGAAACCCAGCTCGCGCAGGCGGTGGTTGATGGCGTCCTTGCCGCCCAGGCGGAAGATCTCCGCCTGCGCGCCGGGGGCGAGCAGGCACAGCGGGAGGGTCTTCAGACAATCGGCGGTCGGGTTGGTCGACATGACGGTGGGTATATCGGCAGACTGAGACTCGTTCTCAACCGAAATCTTTGGAAATCCGCCCCCTCCCTCACCTCCGCTCAAGCAACATGAACTTGGGGCCACGGATTCCACGGATGCACATTCTCCCGTGAGGTAGAACCTGAGGCGACCGTCTAGCGGCCATCGTGCCAAGTCGTGTTCTGCCATACGGCAGAATGGTCATTCTCTGCACCGATCGATCCGCATTGTCGCATCCCCGTAAGGCCCCGCCCCGGCACGCGTCTACGCCGAGTTGCCCGCCGCGCTTGGCGTGAGGGCCAGCGCGGGGCCAACTCCCGGGTGCCTTGGAGCGACCGCTCCGCCGCGGCGTTCACTCCCATTCGACATGGCCGAAGACCGTCAGCTTGCGCCGCGGCACCACACGGTGCCCGAAGGCTGGCGCCTGCTGCACGGTCGCCATCTCCCGCAGCCGCCGTTCGAAGAAGAACTCCCGCGCGCCGAAGGCCGGCTCGAGCTGATCGAGCCAGGTCGCGCGCTCGTCGAACTTTGCGTAGAACGGACGGCGGACCCAGTCGGGATCCCGCGCCTGCACGAAACGCAGGGCGAAGACCTTCTCGCCCATGATCTCGGCAATGCCGTTGACGATCACCTTGCCCGGCGTGGCCGACATCGAGGGCCCCCGCACCGTGCGCTCCAAGCCCGACACGCGCCGGTACGCACGCTGGAAGATCTCGAAGCACTGCGCCAGCGGGACCTCGAAGTAGCCTTTCGGCCCGGTGTCGCGTTCGACGAACATGTAGTACGGGATCGCCCCGAGGCGCACCTGCAGGCGCCAGAGATCGGCCCAGGTGTCGGCATCGTCGTTGACGTGGCGGACCAGCGGCGCCTGGCAGCGCACCACCGCTCCCGCGCTCTGGATACGCCGCAGCGCCAGCTGCGCCACCGGCGTACGCAGCTCGTTGGGATGGCTGTAGTGGGCCATGACCGCCAGGTGCTTGCCGGCGTCGCGCACCGCGCCGAAGAGCCGGAGGAGATCGTCGGAGTCGGGGTCGTTGACGAAGCGGTACGGCCACCAGACCGGGGCCTTCGTGCCGAGGCGGATCGCGGTGATGTGTTCGAGTTCCGGATCGAGCAACGGCTCGAGGTAGCGGCGCAGGAGGCTTGCACGCATCACCATCGGGTCGCCGCCGGTGAAGAGCACGTTGCTCACCTCGGGGTGCTGCTTGAGGTAGGCGACGAGCATTTCGGTCTGCCGGCTGGCGAACTTCAGGTCGTCGATGCCCGCAAACTGCGGCCACCGGAAACAGTAGGTGCAGTACGTGTGGCAGGTCTGGCCGTGGCTGGGGAAGAACAGCACCGTGTCCCGATACTTGTGCTGCATCCCCGGCAGCGGCCGCCCGTCGAGATAGGGCACATTGAGCTCCATCTGGCCGGCCGGGTGCGGGTTGAGGCGCTGCTGGATCTGGCGCACGGCACGGTCGATCCGCTCCCGGGGCGCCGCGTCGGCGAGTAACTGCACCAGGCGCTCCAGCTCCTCCGGGGCGAGCATCTCGGGCTGCGGGAACGAGAGCTGGAAGAGCGGATCCTCGGGCACGTTGTCCCAATCGATGAGCTCCTCGACCACGTAGTCGTTGACCCGAAACGGGAGCACCTGGGCGACCGCGCGCATCGCCAGCCGGGTGCCGGGATCGAGCTTCGCCAACTGCGGGATGCGCGGGAGGTCGTCGCGCTGATAGACGCGGAACCGGCGGGGTGGGATGGCGTGTCGGGCGATCATCGGAGTGTTCTCCTTTGTTGGGGGGGCCGGTCCCGCGGCGGGCCGGCCGCCAAGTCTCACCGTCCCGGCACCGGGGCGGCGTCAAGAATTGGAGACGATCACATGGCGCAGGGTGCCCTCCGCCACGACCCCGCCGTTACTGCCGCTCGGCGCCGGTCTCCCCGGTCCCAACGTGCGACGGGACCCGCCTTCCGCAACGGCCGGGCCGGGAAAGGTCGCCGGTTTCCCTCCGCCCGGAGGCCGCCGAGCCCGCCCCCGCCGGCTCTCCCCTTTGTGCTCACCCCCTCAATGCGCGTCCTTGCGGTGGCCCCGGCGAGTCCCCATGCTCGGCCCCGTGAACGTCGCGGGCATACCCTACCGCACGATCTGGCCCGAACCGGACGGCGCCGCCGTCGGCATCGACCGGACGGCGTCGCCGCATCGCCTCGCCGCCACCGCCGGCGCCCGCGGACCGGCGTTCGCCCGTCGTACTATTTTCCCGGACACCCGAACCGCCGCCCCTTCCCCGGTCGGGATCGCCCCGGCCCGCCGCGTCACCGCGCCGGCCACCAGGCGAGGACTCCGGCCCGCCACCGGCCGCGCTCCGCGCGGCCGCTTCTCCGCACTCGCCTCCCCCGTCCCCAACACCCGCAGCCAGGACCTCTCGCCATGACCCTCGACTACTACCATGTCGACGCCTTCGCCGACCGCGTCTTCACCGGAAACCCCGCCGGCGTCGTCCCCCTCAAGCGCTGGCTGCCCGCCGCGATGCTCCAGTCGCTCGCGATAGAGAACAACCACGCGGAGACAGCGTTCTTCGTCCCCCGGGGCAATGCCTTCCACCTCCGCTGGTTCACTCCGAAGGTCGAGATCGACCTCTGCGGCCACGCGACGCTCGCCGCTGCGCACGTGCTCTGGACCCACCTGGCCCACGCCGAGGACCCGATCCGTTTCGAGACGATGAGCGGCCCGGTCGCCGTCTCGCGCGAGAGCGGGCGCATCATGCTCGATTTCCCCGCACGCCCGCCGCTGGCCGCCGAGACCAGCCCCGCGCTCACCGAGGCGCTCGGCGCCAAGCCGTTCCAGATTTGGAAGACGAACAACTACCTCGCCGTCTTCCGGCGCGAGGAGGAGTTGCGCGCGCTCGCGCCCGATCTCGCCAAACTGGCCGCGCTCGACTGCTTCGGCGTCATCGCCACGGCACCGGGCAAGAGCGTCGACTTCGTTTCCCGCTTCTTCGCCCCGAAGGCCGGCATCGACGAGGACTCCGTCACCGGCAGCGCGCACTGCACGCTCACCCCGTACTGGTCGAAGCGCCTCGGCAAGCCCCGCCTGCGCGCCGAACAGCTCTCCGCCCGCGGCGGGCGGCTCTGGTGCGAGGTCGACGGTGATCGCGTGAAGATTGCCGGCCACGCCGTCACCTACATGCGGGGGCAGATCGAGGTATAGGCGACGCGGCGTCACAGGATTCGGCCGCTCCCCCGGATCTGCCACCGGCCTGCGCGCCGGCCAGCCCAGTGTTGCCAGCCAGAGGAGCGACGACCACGACGGGGGCAGGTATTGCCCACGGCACATCGCGTCAGTCGCGCGGAGAGGCGGGAGACGCGGGGCGCAGCCGTGCCGGTGGCTCCGATGTGCCCGAGCGGCGCATCCGCCCACAAAAAAGGCCGCCGCAGCGCGAGGCTGCGGCGGCCGATAGTCTAGCAGTCAGGAAGTCGAGAGTGGGATCAGAACGTGAAGGTGTTCGTGATGCTCCACTCCTGCGACGGCCGGATGCGATAGGCGGCCGGGGTGACACCGTCGGGCTGGACAGTGATCGGGATGAGCCCGTCCTTGTCGCCGACGTTGCGCACGTTGAGCTGGATCTTCCAATCGATCTTCTCGGTGAGCTTGCGCGAATAGCCCATCCACAGGTCGATGGCGTCTTCCGACGGGCCATAATACGGCTTCGACAGATCGAAGGTGCCGTAGTTGCTGGTGGTGCTGTAGACCATCGGGTAACCGATGATGTTCTTGCTCTGCCAGCGGTAACCGCCGCCCACGAACGCGCCCTTGATCGCACCAGTGTAGAACGTGTAGTTCGCCACCAGGTTGAAGCGCCACTTGCGGAGCTCCGCGACGGCCGCGCCGTCCTGCAGCTTCGAGAGCGCGTAGTTTCCACGCCATCCGGCGTAGAGCTGACGGATCTCGTTGCCGCGAACATAGGCGCCGTTGTACTGGCGCATGTCGCCGGCCGCGCCGAGGATCTGCGCATCCATGTAGGCCACGGTCGCGTCGAGGTCGGCCGAGCCGACGTTGGTGCGCACACCGGTGGTCTTGGAAGCGTTGAACGTCATGCGCAGGCCCGGAGTCGGGTTGGCCGTGAACTCGAGTTCGTAACCCTCGGACTCGTTGTCGGAGGTCAGCGTGAGTCCCGGAGGCGAAACGCGCGCGTAGGCGACCAGCGAGCCCGCCTCCGGCGTGTACTGCGGCGCGTAGATCAACCGGCCCTGGGCGTCGACCCCGGTCGCGGTGCTCTCGAGGGTTGCCCGGTCCGTGAGAGCGGACTGGGTCGTCGGCGTGCCGGCCGCGTACTGCCACGCATTGAAGTAGCCCTTCCCGGCCATGAACGTCTGGATGTCGTTCCAAGCCCGGATCGAGGCGTCGCGGCGCTGGGCTGCCTGCTCGACGGTCTCGAGCGTCGTGTTGGCGGGCTGCGGCGTCGCAGACGGGTTGGTCTCGTCCCAGTCGGCGACGACCTTGCCGGTCGTGTTGTCGACGAAGCCCTGGTACCAGATGAACCGTTTGCCGTGAGCAGTCTGGGCGGTGGTCGTCGGCTCCGACTCGCGGGAGTCCCAGGTGTAGTTGCTCATCCGATAGAGGAGCACGTTGCGGAACTTGAGGCCCTGATTGATCGTGTTCGAGAGGCCGTCGAGCGAGGTGTCCATGCTGACATTCTTGCCCGATGTCTCGTACTTCTGCACACGAAGCGAGTACTTGCCGTCCTTGGTGGAGAGCGTCACGCCGTACTCCTTGGTTTCACCAGAGGGATTCCCGATGGTGTTGCCGTAGAAGTCGCTGCGCGTGTTCGTGACCTGGAAGTTCTTCGACTTGTTGAAGGAGAGGCTGACGTTGAGCGGCAGCGAGTCCTTGGGGAGGAACTTGTTCAGGTGCATAACCACGCCACCGGCGGTGGAGTGCGACTTGAAGATCTGGTCAGGACGATACTCCGTGGCCAGATGATAGACTTCGGGATCGATGTTCAGGATACCACGATTGCTGGAGACCGTCTTGGCGTCCGCGGAACCGCCGGACAAGGTCTTCACCTCGTCGAAGCGCCAGCCGAGGGTCGGCACGATCGCGTCGTTCCACAGGTAGGCCTGCCAGGTGCCGGCGTAGGACTTTACCTTGCGCTGTGCCAGCGAGGCCCGGGTGAGCAGACGCGGGTCGGCGCCGTTGTCGTAGCTCAGCAGATCATCCCGGAAGTTCGAATTCCAGCCGACGTAGTTGGCGGGATTCGAAGCCTGGTAGGTGGGGGTGGCGTTGCTGATCAAGCTGGTGAGCTCGGCCGGAACCGTCCACGGGTCGCCGAAGCCGACCGAGGCATCCGCCTTCCAGGTGGAATCGAAGTGATAGACATTCCCGGAGGTGAGCGCCACGTCCCCGGTGATGCCGGGGATGTTGGCAGGCACCGTGTGGCCGGAGCCGAGGTAGATCACGGCCACCGGCGGACGCTCGGTGATGCTGATATTGGAACCGGTGTTCTGGTTCCAATAGCCGGCCCACGCCTGACTGTGGGCGTACATCTGCCAGCCGAGGGACTCGGTGTCGTAGGTGTCCTTGCTATAGACACCGTTGAAGCGATGCCGGCCGAGCAGCTTCGTCCAGAAGCTGTCCTTGCCGAACAGGTCGGCGGCACGGAGTTCGCCGAAGAGCGACACGCGGAAAGCCTCGCGCGTGCTCTCGTAGGACGACCCGGTGCCGGGTCCGCCCACGACGTACGCGCGGCCGAAGTTCGGGTTGGACGCCGGCGCGGTGGCCGCCACATCCGGGCGGTCGCCGAGGTTCCGCAGGATGTCGACGCTGAGCGCCGGGTTGTTGAGCAGCGACTCGCCGCCGTTCTTGTACCACTGGCGATCATACGTCACCTGGAGGCCCAGTCGATCCCCGAAGGCGGTCTGGGTGAAATCGAGGTTGTAGGCATTCCAGTTGGCGAACTCCTTCTTGGTGTCGCCGTCGATGAGCTGGTTGTAGAAGTCGAAGACTCCGGAATCGATGAGCGACTTGTCGCGATACTGGCCGTCCTGGTAGCCGGGAAGCGCCGCCTGCACCGCGTAGGACGCGAAGCCCCGGATGCCCGGGAACATGTCGCCGTAACGCTGGTTGGCGAGATTGGCCGAGGCACCCTGGACAACACCGGTCGTGGTCCGCGCACCGCGGTTCACGAAGCCGCCGTAGATCTGCGCAAGGTGGCCGTCGTTCCCGTCGATGAACCAGATGGGCTGCTGCTGGTTGGCCGCAGTCTGTCCGATCCAGGGGTTGGAGGTCGCATTGACATCGGTGGCGTAATTGACGGCCATCTCGCCCAGTCCGCTGTTGGCGGTGTAGGTGCCATCGGCATTCTGCTCGATCCCGCGATACCACGGGGAGAAGCTGTCGTAGGGCGGGAGCACGCGGGCGCGGTTGGCCTTGATCTCACCGGCCTCGTACTTGGCCTTGAAGCTGGTGTTGAAGCCTTCGGCCTTGATCAGCTTCGGGTCGAAGCGCAGCGCGACGGTGAAGCGATGGTCGTCCTCGTAGGCCGGATCCTGCTGGAACTTCTTGTTGTCCAGCAATCCCGACAGGCGGATCGACAGCACATCGTCGATGAGCACCCGGTTGTAGTCGAGGCTGCCGCGCATGCTGCCATAGGAGCCGTAACGGAACTCGGCCTGCCCCTTGTTCAGGTAGGTGGCATTGTTGACCGAGGCGTTGATGATACCGGCCGGGCTGCCCAGACCGAACATGATCGCATTCGCACCGCGCTGGATGTCGACGCGCTCCACGTTGTACGAATCCCACGGAATGTCCGTGGTGAAGAAGTCGCGGGTATTGTCGGCCGAGGACAAGCCACGAACGCGCTGATTCGGGTTCGAACTGCGGAGCGTGCTCGTCTCGTTGAGGGTCTGCCCGTTGCCCAGACCGGCATAGGTGCCCAAAGTGCCGGCCACTTCGGTGTTGGTCGTGTACTGGAGCAGGGTGGCGTTGTTGGTCGCGCCGATGTCCTTGAGAAACTCCTTGGTCACGACGCTGATCGAGGAACCAACGTCGCGGAGGTCGGTACGGATACGGGTGCCGGCGAGGGTTTCCGTCGCCACGTAGCCCGAGTCCGAGGTGGCAGTGACTTCGAACGGACTGAGGACAACCAAATCCGCCTCGCTGGCGGCGGGAGTCGGTTCAGCGGGAGCCGGAGCGGCCGTCTGGGCCGCGAGAGGCCAGGTGCCCGCAAGCGCGAGCGAGGCCAGTAGTGTATTACGTTTGGTTCGGTGCATTGTCGTTACTCGCCAAGCACCTCGACCCGAACAGCGGAAATGCCATTGGGCGCCGAGGTAACCAGGCATGGGGTTATTGCTGTAGTCTGGATGACTTGCAGTTGGATAGGAGGGCGGGTCTAGGCATGCGCCCACCCCCGGGGAAAGACAGTCATCCGCTAGGTCGACGTTGACCGACTAATACCGGAACAACTTTCCAAGTGTCTGTGTGTGCGCGCCCCCGGCCTCGATCGCGCGTGCTTACGGCCGCATGCCACCGCGGAATCGCCCTACCCGGGCGAAGCGCTCCCGCCCACCGCCGGTTCCGCCAACGGCTGACCCCACGACGCTGGCGTGCATCCGAACGAGACTCGCCTGCACCGAAGGATCGAGCCCGGCCGCCGGACGGCCCCGCCTCACGGCAGCCGCAGCTGCATGCCGATCTTCAGCGGCGTATTGCGGTCCTGGAGCACATCCCGGTTCGCCGCCACAATCTCCGGAACCTTGCTGCCGCTTCCGTAATAGCGTCGGCTGATACCAAAGAGGGAGTCCCCCTTCTGCACCGTGTGCACCCGGCCGGAAGGCGCGGAAGGCGGGCTGGCCGGCGCGGGCGCGACCGCCGCCGTCGCTTCGGCGAGCCTCGGCGAAGCCGGGCGCGCCCCGGCCACCGGGATCGCGGGCGCGACCTCCGGCTCCGCGGCCGACGGCTCATCCGACAGTTCGGTCGCCGACTCCGGCTCGGCGTCCGCCGCGGCCGCGACCTGCGGCCGCATCGACGCCGGCAGGCCGCGCAATTGGGCGATCTGCTCCTTGAGCTGGTAGTTTTCCTTCTGCAGCCGCGCGACGGTCTCCCGCAGGTCGAGCCGCTCGATCTGCCCCTCGAACGGGGTGGCCGGCAGGGTGCGGGCGAACTCCTTCATCGCCGTGTCGATGAGCTCCTTCGTCCGCGCCGCCTGCGGACTGTTGGGACGCAGCGCCAGGTAGTTGCGAAAATGATAGATCGCCGCGACCGGATCCTTGATGTGCTGCAGATAGAGGATACCGCACTCCAGATGCGACTCGGGCGCGTCGCCGCCACGCCGCTCGATCACCTTCAGGAACGCCTCCAGCGCCTCCGGGGCCCGGCCGCCGCGCAGCAACTGCGTGCCGCGCCGATAGAGGGGCTCGTCGATCTCCGCGGCAAACGGCAGGTTCTCGCTCGGCTGGCAGCCGGCCAACCCCATCCAGCCGGCAAACACGAGCGCGGCCAGGGCGAGGGCGACAAGAAGGGAACGCATGACAATCGCGGGACAGGAAAATGGTTTTGATGGACGAAGCGGGAACCGTAGGGTGACACACAAGTCCTGCGACTCAATTCTTGATGAGCCCCGATGCCGCCACCGTCCTCGCCCAGGCGCGGACCTGCCTCGCCACCGAATCCGCCGCGCTGACCGCCACCGCGGCCGCGCTCGACGAACGCTTCGTCGCCGCCTTCCGCGCCGTCGAGCGGACCGTCGCCGCCGGCCGCAAGCTGATCCTCTCGGGCGTGGGCAAATCCGCCCACATCGCCGAGAAGATCGTCGGCACGCTCAACAGCATCGGCGCCCCGTCCCTCTTCCTCGACGCGACCCAGGCCCTGCACGGCGACCTCGGCCTGTGCACCGAGGGCGACCTCGCGATCCTCGTGAGCAACAGCGGCCAGACCGAGGAGCTCGTGCGCCTGTGCCCGCTGCTGCGGCGCTTCGGCGTGCACCTCATCGCCCTCACCGCCCAGGAACACTCGCCGCTCGCCGAGGCGTGCGACGAGCGCCTGCTCTACCGGGTGCCCGCCGAGGCCTGCCCGCTCCGGCTCGCCCCGACCGCCAGCACCACCGCCGCCCTCGCCCTCGGCGACGCCGTCGCGATGGTGCTGCTCGAGGCCCGCGGGCTCACCCGCGAGGACTTCGCCCGCTTCCACCCCGCCGGCAACCTCGGCCTGGTGCTGTTGTTGAAAGTCGACGACATCATGCGCACCGGCGACCGCCTGCCGATCCTGCCGCAGACCGCGCGCACCCAGGAGGCGATCCTCGCCATGACCGGCGCCAAGGCCGGCAGCCTCGCCGTGGTCGACCCGGCCGACGGCCGCCTCGTCGGCATCTTCACCGACGGCGACTTCCGGCGCAGCGCGCTCACCGGCCCCGATTTCCTGCGACAACCGGTCGCGCAGTTCATGACCCGCGCCCCCAAGACGATCGCCGCCGGCACGATGGCGGTCGAGGCTTTGAAATTGTTCGAGAAATACAAGATCGACGACCTGCTGGTGGTCGACGCCGCGCAGCGCCCCGTGGGCCTGGTCGACAACCAGGACCTGCCGAAGCTGAAGTTCTACTGACCGGCCGGGCGTCCGCCGCCACGGTGCGGTTACTCGCCGAGCACCGAGACCACCACCTCGCGCCGATGCGGCC
>DAOOFR010000051.1:0-19974 GCA_035415285.1 Opitutaceae bacterium | reverse complement strand
TGGGGCGGGCGGCTGCTCCTCGAGTCGCTGGTATCGCCGGCGTGGTGGCGCGACATCGTCGTGCTGGCGACCGGGATCCCGCTCGGGGTGGCGAGCTACGGCGCGGTGCTGTGGGGGTTGCGGATCGAGGGCCGCGCGGAGCTGCCGGCGTTGGCCGGTCGGCTGGTGGCGCGGCTGGGTTTGCGCCGCGGCTGAAGGGCGGCGTCTCCATTTTCACCCGCCGAAAAAAATGTGCCCCCGAGGGCGCTAAGCGCTCGCTCGGGGGCAGGCGGGTGGATGGGAGAGCTACAGGCTGGTCAGGCTTTTTGGACTTTGCCAGCTTTAATTGCCTTCACGGAAACCAAGATGCGCTTGGTTCCGCCGTTGGGCATGCGCACCTTGACCTTCTGGAGGTTCGGCTTGAACCAACGCTTGGTAATCGCGGTGACGTGCGTGCCGATGCCTCCGCTCTTCTTGGACTGACCCTTACGGTGGATGATGCTTCCCCGGGAGGGACGCTTGCCTGTGATCGCGCAGATTCGAGCCATGGTGAAAGTGATTAAAGGGCCGAGAGCATCCGGCGGGAGGAGGGCATGGCAAGAGCTTTTTTCGACAAGCGTGCGATCGATGCGTGGCGGGTCTTTTCGTGGCGGCCCGGCCTCCCGTGGGGCGGTCCCTGCGGGGGAAGATTGGGTTTGCGCGGATACTTGCCGCCCCTGTTACATCCCCCGCGATGTCCGCTTCCGATTCCCCCAGTGGTCCGGCGACGCCGGGCCTGAGTGCTGCCGATGAGGCGTTGCTGCGCGATTCGCTGAAACGTTGCTCGCCCGCCACCTTGGAGGCGGCGCTGGCTTACCGGCGCACGGGCGAGGTCACGGCGGTCCCGACGGTGGTGCTGGGCGTCATCGAACGGTTCGTGGACCCGGAGCACCGGCCGCGGCTGAAGACGGGGGCGACGGACCTGCGCGTGATCGAGGACCTCGGGGTCGATTCGCTGACGATGCTCGAGATCGTGATGCTCGTGGAGGAGAGCCTGAAGGTCTCCATCAAGAACGAGGAGCTGCGCGACCTGCGCACGATCGCCGACATCAACGCCTTCATCGAGGCGCGGATCTCCGGCAAGCCCGTGCCGACGCCGCCCAAACACTACCCGCCGGAGGCGGTGGCGGAGGCGATGCCGATGCAGCCGCCGTTTCTCTTCATCCAGGAAGCCGCGGTGGGGTCGGCGATGGCGACCGGGCGCTACCAGGTGGCGGGCACGGAGTTTTTCCTGCAGGGACATTTCAAGAACAACCCGGTGTTGCCGGCCTCGATCATGCTCGAGGCGCTCGGTCAGCTCGCGGTGCTGTTCCTGCTGCGCAGCGGAGCGGCGGAGCTCGAGCAACCGGTCGATCCGGCCGCGGTGTTCTTCACCAGCTGCGAGGGCGTACGTTGCTCGCGGGTGGTGAAGCCGGGCGAGACCCTGCTGCTTTCCGTGCGGCCGAAGCGGATCAAGGCGCCGCTGGCGACCTTCGAGGGCACGGTGAAGGTGGGCGACGAGAAGGCGGCGTTCGCCGAGGAGATCACGCTTACGTTCGGCTACGTGGGGCAGGTGCCGGCGGCGGCCTCGGTTGCGGCGCCCTCGCCGGCTCCTGCGGCCTGAGCCGGAAGAATCTGGACACGAAAAGAGCCGGCTTTCACGCCGGCTCTTCTCGTAGGGCCCTGTGCCGCAAGCTCAGCGGGTGCTGAACCGGTACACGGTGGCCGTGGCGTAGCGTTCGCCGGGGCGCAGGATCGTATTGGGGAACTGCGGCTGGTTGGGCGAATCCGGGAAGTGCTGCGCCTCGAGGCAGAAACCGCTGCGCTGCGGGTAGGGCTGGCCGCGTTTGCCGATGAGCGAGCCGTCCAACCAGTTGCCGGAGTAGAGCTGGAAGCCGGGCTCCTCGGTGAACATCTCCAGCACCCGGCCGGTCTCGGGCTCGTACACCTCGGCGGCGGGGACGAGCTTCCGGCCGGCGACCGGATCGACGACGTAGTTGTGGTCGTAGCCGTTGCCGTACTCGAGCTGCGGGTGCTTCGCGGCGATGCGGCTGCCGATGGGCTGCGGCGCGGCGAAGTCGAAGGGCGTGCCGGCGACGGGCGCGAGCTCGCCGGTGGGGATCAGGTTGGCGGCGACGGGTGTGAATCGCGCGGCGTGGAGCTTGAGCTGGTGGTCGAGGATGGTGCCACGGCCTTCGCCCCGGAGGTTGAAGTACGAGTGGTTGGTGAGGTTGACCGGGGTGGCCTGGTCGGTTGTCGCCGAGTAGTCGATGCGCAGCTCGTTGGCGTCGGTCAGGCGGTACTCGACGGTGACGGCGAGGTTGCCGGGGAAACCCTGCTCGCCGTCGCGGCTGAGGTGGGTGAGGCGCAGGCCGGCGACGCCGGGCTCCTTGAAGGGGGTCGCGTTCCACAGGACCTTGTCGAAGCCGAGCGGGCCGCCATGGAGGTTGCAGGGCTGGCCGGCGGGCGTGTTGTTGGCGGCGAGGGGGTAGGTGCGCCCGTCGACGGTGAACTGCGCGCCGCCGATGCGGTTGCCGAAGCGGCCGATGGTGGCACCGAAGAAGGGCGAGCGGTCGACGTAGGGCTCGACCGAGGCGAAACCGAGCACGATGTCGTCGAGCTGTCCGGTGCGATCCGGCACGAGGAGGCGCACGAGGATGCCGCCGAAGTCGGTGATCTCGGCGCGGGCACCGGACTTGTTCTGGAGGAGGTGGAGACGGGTTTCACGGCCGTCGGGAAGGCGGCCGAAGGGTTGGCTGATGAACATGGCTGCGGAATGAGAAAGGGAAGGGGGCGCAGGGGCCGGCGCCATCACGATCCAGCGAGGCGGGGCGGTCGAGAAACAAACCCGGGGTGGTGCGGCAAATCGCATCTGACGTTTTAACCGCCCGTCTTGTTGGTGCGCGGCCGGGATTTTCGTTTGCTCGCCGGCAGCGGCTCCGGCTTAACACTGGACCGCATCCGGACGCTTCGGATGTTCCCCCCAGCCCCCCGTCGCAGCCCTCAACCAACCCACCCGCCGCCCCCCGCGGTGTTTCTCCGTATGTCCGACACGTTCAGTATCTTCACGATCGATATCGTCGTCTTCTTCCTCTTCCTCGCGGCCGTCATCGCGGTCGGCCTGATCAAGTCGAGGGGCGAAGGCAAGGACAGCGAGTCCTACTTCCTGGCCGGCCGCGGCCTGAAATGGTGGCTGATCGGCGTCTCGCTGATCGCCGCAAACATCTCCTCCGAGCAGTTCGTCGGCATGTCGGGCCAGGCGGCCGACTATCTCGGCATGGCGATCGCCAGCTACGAGTGGATGGCGGCGATCACGTTGGTGGTGGTGGCGTTCTTCTTCCTGCCGTACTTCCTGCGCACGGGCATCTTCACCATCCCGCAGTTTCTCGAGCATCGCTACAACCCCACCGCGCGCACGCTCATGGCCGCCGCCACGATGATCCTGCTCATCGGCGTGTCGTTGACGGGGGTCATCTACGCCGGGGCGCTCACGATGAGCGAGTTGTTCGCCAACTACGCGTTCTTCGGTGTCACGCTGACGCTGACCAACTGGTGCTGGATCATCGGCATGGTGGCGGCCGTCTACATCGCCGCCGGCGGTCTCAACGCCTCGGCCTGGGCCGACCTCATCCAGGGCATCGCCCTGATCGTCTGCGGCGCCATCATCGCCTATTTCGCGATGAGCAAGCTCGGTGACACCCCGGTGGCGGCGCTCACCGCCGGCAGCGCCAACCCCGATCCGGTGGCCGACGGCGCCGGTGGTTTCACCAAGCTTCTCGCGCTCAACCGCGACAAGATGAGCATGATCCTGCCCTCGGGCGACAAGAACATCCCCTGGACGGCGCTCATCATCGGCCTGTGGATTCCGAATTTCTACTACTGGGGCCTCAACCAGTACATCACCCAGCGCATCCTCGGCTCCGCCTCCCTGCGCGAGGGCCAGAAGGGCATCGTGTTCGCCGCGGCGATGAAACTCGTGATCCCCTTCATCATCGTCATTCCCGGCATCATCGCCTTCAACCTCTACAGCAAGGACCTCGCCGTCGCCCAGGAACGCGCCAACGAGCGCGCCATCCTCCGCGAGGTGGGCAACACGGGATCGAAGACGTTCTTTGTCGTCGACGAAACCTGGATCGGCAAACACGCCGAACTGCAGGCCAAGGTCGCGGCGCACAATGCCGCGGTGCGCGCCGCCGGCGGCGAGATCAAGGAGGTCGAGATCAAGAGCGGCTACAAGTTCGATGCCGCCCTCAATCTCCTCATCAAGAATCTCATTCCGCAGAACTCCGGTCTAGTCGGCTTCGTGCTCGCCGCGCTGCTCGGCGCGATTGTCAGTTCGCTGGCTGCCGTGCTCAATGCCGCCTCGACCATCTTCACGATGGACATTTTCCAGCGGAACTTCGCGCCGCAGGCGGCGCAGCGCACTCTCGTGACCGTGGGCCGCATCTCCGTGGGCGTCTTCGCGGTGATCGGCTGCCTCGTGGCCCCGAACCTCGACAAATTCGGCTCCATCTTCGCGTACATCCAGGAGTTCCAGGGGTACGCCTCGCCCGGCATTCTGGCGGTGTTCGTCTTCGGCTTCATCAACCGCCGCGCTCCGGGCTATACCGGCGTCGTGGGTTTGTTGCTCAACCCGATCCTCTTCCACTTCTTCAAGGTCGCGGCGCCCGGGTTGGCCTTCCTCGATCGCATGGCCGTGTGCTTCGGCATCGTCATGGCCGTCATGTGGGTCATCGGCCTGCTCAAGCCGCTGCCGGAGCCGGTGGTCTTCAAGACCAACACCAACCTGAACCTCACCGCTTCGGCCGGTTCCAAGACCGCCGGCATCGTGGTCGTGGTGGCGACACTCATCCTCTACGTGATCTTCAGCCCGCTGGGCATCGCGCGCTGAGCACCGCGTTCTTCCGACTCCAGGCCTCGGCGGTTCTCCGCCGGGGCTTTTTTGTCGCCGCCGCCGGCCGGGGCCGGCGCTGGCGATCAGTGGGGGCCGGCGAAAATCCCGCTTGCCTCCCCGGGCGCGGTCGGGTGCTCTCGGCGCTTTTCCCGTCCGCAACAACAACCAAGACAACCAACCCTTGATCCCAAGGGTGATCGCAAGGCAGCCCTCGTTGGCGGCCTGTGGCGACGAATGGAGCCATAGATTATGAACATCGTTATCAAAGACCTGCTCGATGCCGGCGTGCATTTCGGCCACCAGACCAAGCGCTGGAACCCGAAGTCCAAGAAGTACATCTTCGATCACCGCCAAGGCGTGTCGATCGTCGACCTCGAGAAGACCTTCGAACTGCTCGGCAAGGCCTGCGAGTTCGTCACCAATCACGTCGCCGAGGGGAAGAACATCCTCCTGGTCGGCACCAAGCGCCAGGCGCAGGACATCATCCGCGAGGCGGCCACCGCCACCGGCATGCCCTATGCCGTGAACCGCTGGCTCGGCGGCACCCTCACGAACTTCGAGACCATCAAGACCTCGATGGCCAAGTTCAAGAAGTGGCAGAAGATGGATACCGACGGCGAGCTCGCGAAGCTCCCGAAGAAGGAGGAGTCCAAGATCCGCCGCGAGATGGCCCGCATGCAGCGCAACTTCGACGGCATCACCGAGATGACCGAGATCCCCGCCGCCATGTACGTCGTGGACATCAACCACGAGGACATCGCCGTGGCCGAGGGCACCCGCTGCAACATCCCGGTCATCGCCCTCGTCGACACCAATTCCGATCCGACCAAGGTCACCTTCCCGATCCCCGGCAACGACGACGCCGTGAAGTCGGTGCGCATCATCACCGACACCATCG
Organism: Opitutaceae bacterium; assembly: GCA_035415285.1. Lineage (GTDB taxonomy): Bacteria > Verrucomicrobiota > Verrucomicrobiia > Opitutales > Opitutaceae > CAJCBL01. The sequence continues at coordinate 14,185 of DAOOFR010000051.1, read as the reverse complement.
TCGAGGCCATCCAGGCCGGCCTGGCCCAGCGTGAGAGCCGCAAGGCCACCCGCGTCGCCGAGCAGAAGGCCGCCGCGGCTGCCCAGCGCGCCGCCGCCGAGATCGATCTCTCGAAGGTCGAAGTGCCTGCCGCCGCCAAGGACCTCGTCGAGGAGGCTGTCGGTGGCGACGAGACCCCGGCGCCCGCCGGCACCGGTGCCGCGCCCGCCAAGAAGCGCCCGGCCACCCGCCGCCCGGCCGCCAAGAAGCCCGAGCCGAAGGCCGAGTAATCGCCGCACCCCGCCCTGTTTCAATACATGAGCACTCCAATCACCGCCACCCTCGTCAACACCCTGCGCGAAAAGACCGGCGCCGGGATGATGGACTGCAAGAAGGCCCTCGTGGAAGCCAACGGCAACCTCGACGAAGCCGAGACGATCCTTCGCAAGAAGGGTGTCGCCTCCGCCGCCAAGAAAGCCGGCCGTGCCGCCAATCAGGGCCTGGTCGAGAGCTACATCCACCTCGGTGGGAAGATCGGCGTGATGGTCGAGGTCAACTGCGAGACCGACTTCGTGGCCAAGACCGACGACTTCAAGGCCTTCTGCAAGGACCTCTGCATGCAGGTCGCCGCCGCCGGCCCGCTCTACGTCAGCCGTGATCAGGTGCCCGAGGCCGACTTGGCCAAGGAGCGCGAGATCGCCGCCTCGCAGTGCGCCGGCAAGCCGCCCGCCGCCGTCCAGAAGATCGTCGAGGGCAAGCTCGAGAAGTACTACCAGACGATCTGCCTCATGGATCAGCCGTTCGTGAAGAACCCGGACATCACCGTCAAGGAGCTCCTCACCGAGCGTATCGCCAAGCTCGGCGAGAACATGCTCATCCGCCGCTTCGTCCGCTTCCAGCTCGGCGCCTGAGCGCCGGCTCCCCAGACCGTTTCCAACGGGCGTCGTCCACACCGGGCGGCGCCCGTTTCTTTTTGCCCGGCCGGCGGGGCCGCCGCGCTCGCCCACGAAAAAGGCCGGCGTGCAGGCCGGCCTTCTTCAACACTCTGGTGGAGCCGAGGGGGATCGAACCCCTGACCTCGTCGTTGCGAACGACGCGCTCTTCCAACTGAGCTACGACCCCGGAACCAGAAAGGGCCGGGATTGAGGGCGGTTTCTCGCTCCGAGTAAACACGAAATTCGCCGGAAAATGATCGTCGCCGCGCGCACGCGACGCGCCCCGGCCCACGACGAATGCGGCCGTTGGGTGAAAACGGCGGGCATCGTCGAACTTCCTCGGTGACAAATCCGGAAAACTCCCCATGCTGCCGGCTGTCCGGCGCTTTTGCGGTCGGACGGCGGGAGAGCCGACTGAACGGCCCCCCGTCTGATGCAGACCTGAAATTGAAAATACACCGATGAAAAAGACGAAGACTCCCGCCGGCGCCGCTTCCCGCGCCACTGCCACGAAGAAGCCTGCCGCCAAGCCCGTGGTGGCCGCCGCTCCGGTGCCCGCTCCCGCGCCGAAGCCGGTGGTCGCGGTCAAGCCGGCCAAGAAGTCCGGCCCGCAGCCCACCGTGATCCAGGCCAACCTCGATGTCGGCTTTGGCAACACGCTCTACATCCGCGGCGAAGGCCCGGGGCTGAACTGGGATCGTGGCCAGACGCTCGACTGCCAGAAGGACGATCTCTGGTCCTTCACCATCGAGGCGGCCGCCAAGCCGATCATCTTCAAATTCCTGATCAACGACGAGACGTGGTGCACGGGTGACGACTATGTCGTCGAGCCGGGCAACAAGATCACCCTCGTCCCGACGTTCTGATTGCGGGCCCGGGATCGGCGGCCGTCTGGTGGCGCCGATCCATGCCCGTGGGCCGGCGTCGATCGGCCCTGTTTGCGCCCTCCTGCTGGCTGCGTCAGCGCGAGCCGCAACGGGGGGCTTCGTCGGGATTCAGCTCCAGCAGGCGGTTCCGCAGCGTGCCGAGCGGCTCCTCGTTGTGTTCGAGGAGGTCGGCTCCCCATTCCTCGGCGTGCAACTCGACGCGCGAGAACGGACGGGGCAGGTAGAACCGGTCCCAGCTCGGCAGCCGCCATGCCGCCGCGAAGCGCATGCCGACCAGGATTGTGGTCGCTCCGGTTTTGCGGGCGAGGATCACTCCGCCGCCCTTCAAGTCGTAGCAAGGGCCCCGCGGCCCGTCGGGCGTGATGCCGATGTCTTCACCGTGGCGGAGCTTCTCGGCCAGGGCGTGCATTGCCTCGCGGCCGAACCGACTGCTGGAGCCGCGCACGGTGCGCAAGCCGACGACCTCGAAGAAGGCGGCCAGCCAGGCGCCGTCCTTGCTGGCGCTGACGAGTGCGTAGAGGCGTTTGCCCTTGCGGAAGCGGCGGTAGAGTTCGGCGGCGATGAAGAGGCGATTGTGCCAGAGCGTGAAGATCGCGGCCTGATCGAGTCGCCCCATCACCCGGCGTGTCGCCTCGTCGGCCTCGATGCGCACGGTGCGGCACCAGAGGCGGACGAGCAGCCCCAGCGGCCAGAGCAGGAGTCGCCGCCAGCCGACGATGGCATGGATGCGGCGCGGACTGGGCTGCGGAGTTTCGGTCACCGCCAAGGTTTAGGCGAGCCGGTGGACGTGCGGCAACACCGGAGGGGCCGGAGTCGCCGCGCGTCCGCTGTCGTCTGCCTCGGCTCGGGCCCGGGCGTTCCGCTGGCGCCGGGGCTTGCGGCCCCGCGCTGGGGCCGCAGGGTGACGCACATGAGCAATGGTTGCCAACCGGCCGAGTCTTGGGTCCCCGACCGAAGGGGAGCGGCGGGGGGGGCGCACGCTTCGCGCGGGAGGAGGACCCCGTGAGCGCGTTCGTCCCTCCCGGCGACTGCCCGGCCTGCGGCGAGCCCGTGCCGGCGGGAGCCAGGGCGTGCCCGCATTGTGGATCCGACGAACGCACCGGCTGGAGCGAGGAAACCTACCTCGATGGCGTCGACTTGCCCGCGGAACCGGACGACGGGGAGTGCCGGCGCATCGAGGAGCGCGAGATCGGCGACGGTCTGCCGCGGGGCGGCCGGGCGTGGCTGGCGGTCGGGCTGGCGGTGCTGCTCGCGCTGGTGCTCAGCGGCGCGTGGTGGCTGCTGTGAGCTCACGCGAGCGTGAGCCCGAACACGGCGGCCCCGAGGATGGGTAAATCGGGATACACAGCGGTGGCGCCCGCGGCGCGCAGGTCCTGCTCGGAGTGTGTACCGGTGGCGACGCAGAAGCAGGGGATGCCAGCATTGTGCGCGGTCGCCAGGTCGAAGGGCGAGTCGCCGATCAGGCAGGCCGTGGCCGGTTCGGCGCCGAGCCGGTGCAGCGCCTCGGCGGTGAACTCGGCGGCGGGTTTGCGCCACGGGCAGTCGCGCGCGCCGAGGACGAGGTCGAGCTGCGGGGCGAGCCCGAGGTGCGCGAGGAGGGCGCGGGCGTGCTCGCCGATCTTGTTGGTGAGCACGGCGGTCTTCATCCCGCGTGCCCGGAGAGCGGCGACGAGCTCGCGGCCGCCGGGGTAGACGGTCGGATCCTCGAGCTGGATCTTCTCGGTGTAGGCCACGTGCACGCGGCAGGCCTCGGTCACGAGTTCCGCCGGCACGAAGCGCCCCATGGCGTTTTCCAACCCGCCGCCCACGGCACGCCGCACCTGCTCGACGCTCGGCGCGGGATAGCCGAACTGCGGCAGCGTGTGGCAATACGCGCGGTGGATCGTCGTGAAGGCGTCGACCAGCGTGCCGTCGAGATCGAAGAGGACGGTGCGGAACGGGAGCATCGGCAGGTGAACTCGCGCGAATCGTCGCGCGGCGCAACGGCGAAGGTCCGTGGCTCCGGTTTTTCATCGCAACGACACCGCCGCGTGGCAGCGTGGGGCCCGAGCGCCATGCAAACCCCGCCCGCCAACGCCGCCACCTTGCGGATCGAGGAGACCGCGGATCAGTGCCGCCTGACGGTCGGCGGGCGCTGGGACCACGCCGCCGAGCGGCCGCAGTGGAAGCCGGCGAAAGGTGCGACCCTCCGGCGCGTCGAGATTGTGGTGACGGAGCTGGAGCGCTGGGACGGCTCGCTGGTGCTCTTCCTCGGCGAGGTGCGCCGGCTCTGCGAGCGGCGCCACTGGGCACTCGCGGTGCGGGGGCTGCCGGCGGGGATCCCGCCGGCGCTCGTCCGACCGCAGCGCGGGCCGGCGGGCACGGGCGGCGGCTGGACGTGGTTTGCGGAGGTCGGCGTGGCGGCGCGGAAGTTCGTCGACGATGCGCTCGACTACGCGCGCTTCGTGGGCAACTGCACGATCGGCTTCGCGCACCTGCTGCGGAAACCCGGAAGTTTTCGTTGGGGCGACTGCCTGATCCAGATGCAGCAGTGCGGCGCGCAGGGCCTGCCCATCGTCGGGCTGATCAGTTTCCTCGTCGGCGTGATCATGGCGTACCAGTCGGCCGTGCTGCTGCGGCAGTTCGGGGCCGACATCTACGTGGCCGACCTGATCGGGCTCGGCGTGGTGCGCGAGATGGGGCCGATGATGGCGGCGGTGGTGCTGGCCGGGCGGACCGGCGCGGCGTTCGCCGCCGAGATCGGCAACATGAAGGCCAACGAGGAGATCGACGCTTTGGAGACGCTGGGCCTGAACCCCGTGCAGTTCCTCGTGCTGCCGCGGTTGGTGGCGCTGCAGCTGATGATGCCGCTGCTCACGCTCTACGCGAACGCCCTCGGCGTGCTCGGCGGCATGCTCATCGCGTGGGGCCTGCTCGACCTGCCGCCGATCACCTACTGGATCGAGACCAAGAGCATCCTCGATCTCTCCGACCTCGCCAGCGGCCTGATCAAGAGCATGGCGTTCGGCGGGCTGATCGGCTTCGCGGGCTGCCTGCGCGGCATGCAGGCCGACCGCAGCGCTGCCGGCGTGGGCAAGGCGGCGACCTCGGCGGTCGTCACCGCCATCCTCTGCATCATCCTCGCCGACGCCGTGTTCGCGGTGATCTTCAACATTCTCGGCTTCTGATCCGCGCCCCGTTTCCCCGATGAGCAACGCCGCCGACAACGCGATCGAAGTGCAGGGGCTGGAGTGTCGCCAGGGCGAGCGGACGATCCTGCACGACGTGAACTTCACCGTGGCGCGGGGCGAGCTGTTCTTCGTCATCGGCGGGAGCGGTTGCGGCAAGAGCACGCTGCTCAAACACCTCATCGGCCTGCTGCCGGTGGCCGCGGGGCGCATCGCCTACTTCGGGCGCGACTTCACCGCGGCCGGACCGGCCGAGCGGCGCGAGATGCAGAAGGGCTTCGGCGTGTCGTACCAATACGGTGCGCTTTGGAGTTCGATGACGCTGGCGGAGAACGTGGCCCTGCCGTTGCAGGAGTACACGGCGCTCACGGCTGCCGAGCGGCGCGAGATCGTGCGCTGGAAGCTCGCGCAGGTCGGCCTCTCCGGCTGCGAGGACCAGTTCCCCGCGGAGGTGAGCGGCGGCATGCGCAAGCGCGCCGCGATCGCCCGCGCCCTCGCGCTCGATCCGCAGATCATCTTCTTCGACGAGCCGGCCGCCGGCCTCGACCCGATCACCTCGCGCGCCCTCGACCGCCTCATCCTCGAGATCCGCGACAACCTCCACACCACGATGGTCATCGTCTCGCACGAGTTGCCGAGCATCCTCGGCATCGCCGATCGCGCGATCCTCCTGCACCGCGAGGTGCAGGGCATCCTCGCCGAGGGGGCGCCTCGGCGTCTGCTGGCCGAGGCGACCGATCCGCGCGTGCGCGAGTTCCTCGCACCCGAGGATGTGGTCTCCGCTTCGAATCACCCGTGAAAACCAAACTCAGTCCCACGCTCATCGGCATCTTCGTGATCGGCGGTTTCCTGTTGCTGCTGATCGGCGTGCTCGCGTTCGGCGGCGCCTCGCTCTTCACCAAACCGCAGCGTTTCGCCGTGTTCTTCGACGAGTCCGTGCACGGGCTCGATCCCGGGGCGCCGGTGAAGCTGCGCGGCGTGCGGGTGGGCCGCGTGGCCGACATCACCGTGCGGTTCGATGCCGCCAGGCGCGACTCCGTCGTCGAGGTCGTTTGCGAGGTGACGAAGAACGTGCTCGTTGGCCCCGAGGGAAAACGCATCGATTTCTCGGAGTCGGGCCGGATCGGCGAACTCGTGAAGGACGGCATGCGCGCCGAGTTGGCCGTCCAGGGGCTGGCGACCGGCCTGCTCTACGTGGAGCTCAACTTCGACGAGGAGCAGAAGTACCCGCTGCCGGCCGAGCTCCCGAACTCCGACATCCCGGTTGTTCCCGCGGTGCCGTCGATGATCGCGGAGTTCACCGCCAGCATCACCGAGATCCTCGGCAAGCTCGGGCAAGTCGACTACGCGGGCATTTCCACGGAGTTGAAGGCACTGATGGCGACCACACGCACCAAGATCGATGCGCTCCAGCTTCAGCCCGCCATCGACGAGGTGCAGTCCGCCGCGGCCGCCGTGCGGGTGCTCGCGAGCGACCCGAAACTCGGCGAGGCCTTTGTCGGTGTGAACCGTGTGCTGGCGGACCTCCGGGCCATGATCGGCCATGTCGACGAGCAGGTCGGCCCGACGGGCGAGGGATTGCAGCGCACGCTCGCCGAGGCGCGCAGTGCGATGGAGCAGCTCAACGCCGCCGCGCTTTCGGTGCGCAGCTTCACCGGCCCGCAGACCGGCATCGGCGAGGAAGTCGTGCAGACGATGCGGCGCGTGGCCGAGGCCGCGGAGTCGTTGCAGCGGCTGGTCGATTTCCTCGAGCGCAACCCGAACTCCCTCATCACCGGCCGGCCGCCGGTCGGACCCGCCGGTTCCGGCCGGCGTCGTTGAATTTCCGTAACGCCATGAAAACGCTCCCTCTTGCGACCTTCCCCCGGCTCGTCGCCGCCCTCGTGCTCGCCGTGTTGGCCGGCTGCAACCTGCCCACCGCACAGCCCGACCCGACGCGGTTCTACCTGTTGTCCGCGCCGGGCTCTGTGCCGGCCGTGGGGGCTGCGACCGAAGGCGGCCGCGGGGCGACGCTCGGGCTCTGCCGCATCGAGCTTCCGGCCTATCTGCGTTCGCCCGCCGTGGTGCTCCGGCCTGGTGGTACGGAGGTGGTGCGGGTGCGCGATGCGCGTTGGGCGGAATCGCTGGAGCAGGGGATGGCGCGTCTGCTGCGCGAGACGTTGCTGGCGCAGCCGGGGGTGCGCGCGGTCGTCGCCTATCCGGCGCCGCAGGCGGTGCTGCCGGAGTACGAGATCACCGTGCGCGTGCTGGCCTGCGAGGGCGTTGTCGGGCCCGAAGGTCGCCGGGCACGGTTCGCCGCCGTGTGGGAAGTCCGGGCGACGGCAGCCGGTGCTGGCGCGGCACCGGTGGCCGCGGGCACGTTCGAGAGTGCGCCCGCCGATTGGGCCGAGGGCGACTATGCTGCGCTCACCGGGAGGCTGGGCGAGGCGGTTGCCTCGCTCGGTCGCGAACTGGCGGCGGCTTTGCCGAAGTAGGGGGGGGCGCTCGTCCTGGCCCCGGATCTCCCACGCAGGAGACGCGAAAAGGCGGGTTCACGGAATTTTCGGCCGCCCAATCATCCCTCTTGCCAAACCCGCGTTCCTCCGGTGTCCTGACCGGCTCCGGTGCGTGTGCGCCACGGCGATCATCGCCGATAGCGGACGCCTGCCGCTCAATTCCATCCAGTAAACTAACCTCCACGGAGTTAAAAACATGGCAGTCAAAGTTGCTATCAATGGTTTCGGCCGCATCGGCCGCCTCGTGTTCCGCGCGCTTGTCGAGCAGGGTCTGCTCGGCACCACGTTCGACGTCGTCGCCGTCGGCGATATCGTCCCGGCCGACAACCTGGCCTACCTCCTGAAGTACGACTCCTCCCAGGGTCGCTTCAACGGCACCGTTTCCTCGAAGAAGTCCGCCGCCGACAAGGCCGACGACGACGTCCTCGTCGTCAACGGCAAGGACATCCTCGTCGTCAGCGCCAAGACCCCCGCCGAGCTCCCGTGGGCGAAGCTCGGTGTCCAGGTCGTCATCGAGTCGACCGGTCTCTTCACCGACGCCGAGAAGGCCAAGGGCCACCTCGCCGCCGGCGCCAAGAAGGTCATCATCTCCGCCCCGGCCAAGGGCGAGGACATCACCGTGGTCCTCGGCGTGAACGACGACAAGATCGACTACGCCAACCACAACATCATCTCCAACGCTTCCTGCACGACGAACTGCTTGGCCCCGCTGGTCCACGTTCTCCTCAAGGAAGGCTTCGGTCTCACCGAAGGTCTGATGACCACGATCCACTCCTACACCGCGACGCAGAAGACCGTCGACGGCCCGTCCCGCAAGGACTGGAAGGGTGGCCGTACCGCTGCCCAGAACATCATCCCCTCCACGACCGGCGCCGCCAAGGCCGTCGCGCTCGTGCTCCCCGAGGTCAAGGGCAAGCTCACCGGCATGGCCTTCCGCGTGCCGACCCCGACCGTCTCCGTCGTCGACCTGACCTTCAAGACCGCCAAGGACACCTCGCTCGCCGAGATCAAGGCCGCCCTGAAGAACGCTTCCGAGACCTACATGAAGGACATCCTGGCTACACCGAGGACGAGGTCGTCTCCAGCGACTTCATCCACTGCAAGCTCTCGTCGATCTTCGACGCCGGCTCCTCCATCGAGCTCAACAAGAACTTCTTCAAGCTCGTCAGCTGGTACGACAACGAGTGGGGCTATTCCAACCGCGTTGTCGAGCTGACCAAGAAGATCGCCGCGAAGCTCTGAAGCGCGGCCTCGCCGCGCAGAATCTAGAAGCTAGAACCTAGAATCTAGAGTCTGCCTTTTGGGCGGAAGCCGACGCTGCACCAGCAGCCGGTTTCCGCCTTTTTTATTCTAGCTCCTGTATTCTCACTTCTAACTCCTTTCCCTCATGGCCAAATTCAAATCCATCCGCGACCTCGACCTCGCCGGCAAACGCGTCTTCATCCGCGTCGACTTTAACGTCCCGCAGGACAAGGCCACCGGTGCCATCACCAACAACGCGCGCATCGTCGCCGCCCTCCCGACCATCAAGTACGCCCTCGAGCAGGGCGCTTCGGTCGTCCTCGCCAGCCACCTCGGCCGCCCGGACGGCAAGGTCAACGCCAAGTATTCGCTCAAGCCCGTCGCCGATGAGCTCGCCAAGCTCCTCGAGAAACCGGTGACGTTCCTGCCCGACTGCGTCGGCGCCGCCACCGAGGCCGCCTGCGCCGCGCTCAAGCCCGGCCAGGTCGTTCTCCTCGAAAACCTCCGCTTCCACATCGAGGAAGAGGGCAAGGTTAAGGAGAAGCAGGCCGACGGCACCGAGAAGTCCATCAAGGCCGATCCGAAGAACGTCGAGGCCTTCCGCGCCTCGCTCACCAAGCTCGCCGACGTCTACGTCAACGACGCCTTCGGCACCGCCCACCGCGCGCACAGCTCGATGGTCGGCCTCAAGCTCGCCCAGAAGGGCGCCGGCTTCCTCATGGAGGCCGAGCTCGTCGCCTTCGCCAAGGTCATCGACGCCCCGGCCCGCCCGCTGCTCGCCATCCTCGGCGGCGCCAAGATCGCCGACAAGATTCCGCTCATCAACAACCTCCTCGACAAGGCCAACGCCATCATCATCGGCGGCGGCATGGCCTTCACCTTCAAGAAGGTCGTCGAAGGCGTTGAGATCGGCTCCAGCCTCTTCGACCCCGAGGGCGCCAAGATCGTCGCCGAGCTCGTCGCCAAGGCCAAGGCCAAGGGCGTGAAGCTCGTCCTCCCCGTCGACTACGTCGCCGCCGACAAGTTCGACGCCAATGCCCAGACCAAGCTCGTCGACGACCAGTCCGGCATCCCCGCCGGCTGGATGGGGCTCGATGTCGGCCCGAAGACGATCGCGCTCTTCCGCGAGACGATCCTCGCCTCCAAGACCATCGTCTGGAACGGCCCCGCGGGCGTGTTCGAGTTCGACAAGTTCGCCGCCGGCACCATCGCCCAGGCCGAAGCCATCGCCGAAGCCACCAAGGCCGGCGCGGTCACCGTCATCGGCGGCGGCGACACCGCCACGGCCGCGAAGAAATTCAAGGTCGCGAAGGTCGTCACCCATTGCTCCACCGGCGGCGGCGCCAGCCTCGAGCTGCTCGAAGGCAAGGTCCTCCCCGGCGTGGCCGCCTTGGAAACCTGACGGTGTCCAAAGAGTTGAAGTTGGAAGTTGGAGTGGAAGGACCGGATACCGGTCTTTCCCTTCATCTCCCGCTTCAACTTCAACATTTCACTTCAACTCCTCCTATTCCTCATGGCTCGCAAAATCCTCATCGCTGGTAACTGGAAGATGAACAAGACGTCCGCCGAAGGCGCAGAACTCGCCAAGGCCATCGTCTCCGCTGCCGGCAAATCCACCGCCGTCGAGATCGTCGTCTGCCCGACGTTCACCGCTCTCGAGTCCGTCTCGAAGGTGCTCGAAGGTTCCGACATCAAGCTCGGCGCGCAGAACATGCACGCCGCCGCCTCCGGCGCCTACACCGGCGAGATCTCCGCCGGGATGCTCCGCTCGCTCTTCTGCTCGTATGTGATCCTCGGCCACAGCGAGCGCCGCACCTACTTCGGCGAGACCGACGCGATCGTGAACCAGAAGGTCGTCGCCGCCCTCAAGGCCCAGCTCAAGCCCATCCTCTGCGTCGGCGAGACGCTGCAGGAGCGCGAGGCCGGCAAGGCCTTCGACGTCGTCCGCACCCAGACCGTCGCCGGTCTCGCGGGCGTTGCCAAGGAGCAGATTGCCGACGTCGTCATCGCCTACGAGCCCGTCTGGGCCATCGGCACCGGCAAGGTCGCCACGACCGCGCAGGCGCAGGAAGTGCACGCCTTCATCCGCAAGCTCCTCACCGAGCTCTACGGCGAGGCGGCCCAGCGCGTCCGCATCCTCTACGGCGGCTCGATGAAGCCCGACAACGCCCCCGAGCTCCTCAAGCAGGAGGATATCGACGGCGGCCTCATCGGCGGCGCGGCCCTCCAGGCCCCGTCCTTCCTCGACCTCGTCAAGGCCGGCGCCACCGCCAAGGCCTGAGTCACCCGAGAACCGCACCCTTCAAGCCGCGGCGCCGAGCGATCGGTCCGCGGCTTTTTCGTATCCGAATCTCAAGATACCGACCGCGTGCTCCGGCACGCTGGACCTACGGATTCAGGATCCGCAGCACCTCGGCGTGGAGCTTCGGATGGGCGGCGAGGGTGGACTTCGCGCCCATCGGCTCGCGGCCCTGCCAGTCGGTGATGACGCCGCCGGCACCGCGGATCACCGGCACGAGCGCGGCGATGTCCCACGGGTTCATCACCGGGTCGCCCATGATGTCGGCCCAGCCGGTGGCGACGAGCAGGTAGCCGTAGCAGTCGCCCCAGGTGCGGACCAGGCGCACGCGTTGCGTGAGCGTGTCCCAGCCGGCGGCGTCCTGGTGCTGGGGCACGGAGAGCGTGTCGGTGACGAGCAGCGTGGCGGCGGCGAGGTCGGCGGGTTCGCGCAGGCGCACCGGTGTGCCGTTGAGCGTGGTCGCCGTGCCGTCGCCGACGACGAGCTGGCGGAGAATGGGTTGGTGGATGCAGCCGAGGACCGGCTGCCCGCGATGGAGCAGGGCGATGAGCGTACCGAAGAGCGGGCAGGCGGAGGCGAAGCTCTTCGTGCCGTCGATCGGATCGAGCACCCAGACGAACTCCGCATCCGCGCGGTCGTTGCCGTACTCCTCGCCGAGCACGCCATGGCCGGGGAAACGTTTCGCGATCATCGCGCGCATCAGCTCCTCGGCGCCGCGGTCGGCGGCGGTCACAGGCGTCTGGTCGGACTTCATCTCGATGGCGACGTCGTGGCTGCCGAAGAGCGGGCGGATGAAGTCGCCGCTGGCGATGGCGAGTTCGTGCAGGAAAGCGCGATAGGGTGCGAGGTCCACGGCGCGAGGTTGCCGGGTTCGGCGAGGAAGTTCACCCCAAAACCGCGGACAACGGAAACGGACGGGCGACAAAAGGTAACGAAGGAAAGGAAGGGGAAGCGGCTGGTGCCGCCGCGCGCCGCCGGAAGGCACCCCCGGCGCCTCTTGGCTCCCGAATACGCCGCTCGGACTTCGATCGCTCCGCCGGCTTCCGCTGCCGCTCCAGAATGTTTTGGATCGGCGTGTGGTGGGGGAGTGTTTTGCATCGCGGCATGCCTTGGCGCGCCGTCCCCATCCACTTCCTCGACTTCGAGGGCAGCCTTGCGGGCGGGGTGGTCGAATACGGCGTGGCGGTGTTGCACGGCGGCGAGGTGGTCGAGACCGCCACGCGCCTGTGCCGGCCCAGCGGACCGATCCGCCGCGAGGACTCCGCGGTGCACGGGATCGGCGCGGCCGATGTGGCCGAGGCCGCGCCGCTGGCCGCCGACTGGGAGCGTTTCGCCGGGTGGCGGCAACGTGGGCCGCTGGCCGCGCACTTCGCGGGCACGGAGAACTCGCTGCTCAAGGCCACCTGGCCGTACGCGCGGCAGTCGCCGGAGTTCGCGCGGGCCGGCGCGACGACGAACGACTGGGGCCCGTGGATCGACACCGGCCGGCTGGTGCCGCAGCTCTTCCGCGGAATCGGGTCGGCGAAGCTCGAGGATCTGGTGACACAGTTTTCGCTCGGGGCGGAGCTCGCCGCGCTGGCGGAGAAACACTGTCCGCCGACTCGGCGGCGTTACCACGCGGCGTTGTACGATGCGCTCGCGGCGGCGCTGCTGCTGCGGGCGGCATTGGCGCGCCCGGAATTCGCGGGTGCAACGCTGCCCTGGCTGTTTGCGCTCAGCTCGCTCGATCCTGCGCGCCGCGAGTCGTTGCGGCAGGGCGAGCTGTTCTGAGCGCGGAGGCGCTCAACGGAGCGTGAAGTCGAGCGTGGCGTCGGTCATCGGGCGGACCTGTCCGCCGCTGCCCGAGAAGAGCGCCTGGAGGAACTGCCCGGTCTGTTTGAACTGCTCACTGTACGCGCTCAGCAGAGCGGAGTTGGTGAGCCGACCGGCGCTCTGACCGAGGATCTCGGCATCGACCGGGATCGTGAAATACAGCCGGAGCCGCTCCCGCCGCAGCGTGCCGTCCTCCATCATGCGCGAGTAGCGCACGTAGCGCTCGTTACGCTGACGCGTGCTCCACTCGTTGGTGGAGTGCCGAATCGTGTCCTCCCGGTAGCGTTGCAGTGCGCGCCGGTAGTCGGAATCGGTCGTCCATTGCACCTGGAGGCGCCACTCCGGTTTGAGGACGGAGAGCAACGCGACCAGGTCGGACTCGAATGCGTTGTGATGGACCGGATCGGCCTGCTCCAGGTCGGGCGCGATGATCTCGAAGCCGCGCGAGATGAAGCCGCCGCGGTGCAGGCCTTCGAAGACAATCATGTCTTCCCCGAAATAGCCGTCTGGAGCTTCGACGCGCATGGTCAGTCCTCCACCGCCTCCGCGAGGGCGTCTTCGAGCAGCTCTTCCGTCGTGGAAAGCTTCTCTTGCAGTTGCTCATACTCCGCGCGCGCCACGACCGGCTCAGCCTTTGCCTTGTCGCGCGAAGGCACTGGCTTTTCGGCGGTGCTGGCGGCGTCTGCCGCCAGCGGACGAACAATGCGCTTCGCACCGGCACGCGCACGACCGGCGGACGCGGAGCGGTCCGCACGTTTCGCGGCCTTCGTATCGAACGCCACCGCCGACGCGTCACCGGCATCCGTGAAGGGATTCGACGGACGCCGGTCGCGCGGGCCGAAGCGGAACGCCAGCACACCGGACTCCACCAGCGCGGATTCGAAGAAGTCGGTGTCGTAGTGCTCCGGCTTGTTGTTCTTCAGCGCGAAGACGTAGGCCACCGAACCAAGACACAGCACCAGCCCGACGAACAGGCACAGCAGCAGCGAAACCCCGAGGACACCCCACAGGAGGATGACCATCATGATCGTCGCGCCGCCGGACCCGAGCAGATACCAACCAGAGTTGCCCGTCATCCCGAGAAATTCTCCGGAGGACTGCGCGCCCTGGTTGGCGTCGTGTTCGTTGAGCTGCGTGCTGTTCATGGTGCGGAACGGCTCGGTTTCGAATCAGGGCGCGAACGTGCTGACGCCTGAGGCTTCCAGGCCCATGTTGCTCCACATCGTGCGCACGATCGCGAACGCGAGACCGCTGACCATCGCGCCGGCGAACGCCCACTTCGCGATGGACTGACGGCCCATCATCATCGCGACACCGGCGGCGACGATGCCGACCGCGGCGAGCACGCCGCTCAGGTACATGATGATCG
>DAOOFR010000050.1:0-20061 GCA_035415285.1 Opitutaceae bacterium | reverse complement strand
GCGCATCAAGCTTACCCGTCTCTATCCGAAACTTTAGTTGGTATGCGGTACTAGGCCTTCACGTATGGCTCTCCGCCCCATTCTCGAACAGCCGTTGCTGGGGCGGGGCAGCTCACCGTCTGGGCCGCCGAGGCTACAGCTGCAGCAACGCTTTTACCCCTGAAACAACGCTACCAAGAGCCGAACTTTGGATATTCCGAATACACCACAAACACCCGTTTATACACTCCACCCGATCATGACTCCATCACAATTCATCCACCGCGCCTTCTTCCTGTTGACGCTTGCTCTCCTATCTGCCTGCTCCCCGAGGGAGATGGTGGTGGTGGATGGAGTGATCGAAGGGAATCGCTACAAAAACGACTCCATCGGGATGCGGATAGACCTTCCCGAAGGCTGGGAGTATGACCCGATCAAAAGCAGGGTGATAGACGAGAACTGCAGGTCGGCTATGTTGTTTTGCGCAAAGCGCGAGACGGTCGGAGGCACGTTTGCAGGGGCTTCCATCAAGTGCATACTTATTCCAGACAAGCGAAACATGGGCGACGTTGCCAAACTGAAGAAGGTGCTCGAGGAAGGCTCCTACGAGGGGGAAGTGAAAGAAACCGTCGGGCAGAACGATTTCGCAGTGCACCTGCTGAACAAGGACGCCGGCAGGCTCCACTTCACCCAGCACTCCTACTCGATGCATAGAGGAAATTATACGCTGGTGTTTGTCGGTGTGTACACGCGTGAGACGGAGAAGGTCGCTTTCAAAAAGTCGCTGGAAACACTCAGTTTCTCGAACACCCCGTAGCAGAGTCGTGGGGCGCCCTGTAGTCGGGGGCGGTGCACCCCGACGGAGAGCGGCTCTCGCGAGTCGCTCCACGGACAAGCGGAAGACCGGCCTCGGCTCTGGCGTGTACGTGAGCAAGCACGTGGGCCTGCTGCGCCACGGGACCGGCCGGGGCGGCGATTGGTTGGCTAAACTGACCGAAGGTAGGAGGTAAAACCTGACGCCATCGCCCTTTTGCCGCCTCTGGCTCCTATTGCTGCTCCTCGAGCAGCTCGGTGCCGGCGAAGAGTTTCTTGAGGAAGCGCAGGGCGGCGGGCTTGTCGGCAGGGTCGATGCCGAACTCGATCTCGTAGTCGTGGCGGCCCTCGAACTTCGTCGCCTTGGCGGGATCGAGCGTGATGCGCAGCAGGTCGGGGCTGTAGTGGAGACGCCGGATCACGTCGTAGCCGCTCCACATCTGGCCGTCGCACTCGAAGCGGATGTCGCCGAAGCGGCCGGGCTTGAGGTCGGCGCGCCGCTGGATCGTGAGGTAGTGGTCGTCGCTGGAGAGGTGGAAGACGAGCAGGTCGTACTCGGAGGTCTCGGCGAGCAGGGTGGTGACGGCGAAACGGATCATCGGTGGTCGGTAGACGGTAGGCAGTGGACGGTGGACAGTAGACGGTAGCCGGTTGCCGGTGGACGGTAGGCGGTGGGCTGTGGGCGGTAGCCGGTTGCCGGTGAACAGATGACGGACGACAGAGGACAGAGGGCGGAGGACGGTCGATGGACGACTGAGCGCAGACGACGGACTACGGACGATGGGAGACGGAGAATCTGGAACTCACGAGATCAGCGTGGACGCGCGCCGGGGCGCGGCCTTGCGGGGAAGCAACACGGCCGAGCCGGTGGAGCGGAGGATGACCACGGATCACACGGATGGGCACGGATGATCGGAGGACGATCCGTGGACATCCGTGAAATCCGTGGTTTCAGGTTCATGTTGCTTGAGAGGAACGGACTTGAGTGGGACGCGGCGCGCGCCGGCCTGCCTCTGCAACAATTTTCTGACGACAGAAGGGAACGAAGGAAACAAAGGCCGACCTAACAGAGGATAGGCGGTCGATCAGGCGATGCGGATCTTCGTTCCCCTGCCAGGTAAAGGTTGTCGGGCAACCGTCAGTCGGCGCGACTCCTTTGCGCTTCGTTCTCTTCGTTGCCTTCTGGCGGTACCGATCGCGCTATCTGTGTTCCAAATGCTAGCTTCCGACTCACTGGCTCGGCTGGGCGCCGGGGAGCAGGGCCCAGGAGGTGAAGAGGTAGCGGCCCTTGTCGTTGGACGTGAAATCGAACCGGCAGATGCCGTTGGTCGCCGTCACCTTGATGCCGGGGAGGCGGGGGAGGGCGTTGAGCATGTCGTGGAGGGAACCGTTTTTGTCGCCGACCTTCAACGAACCGACGATCTGCTCGACTTGGGCCACCGTCATCTTCGGGGTCAGCTGGGAGGCCTTGCGCACGGCCTCGTCGACCTCGGCGGCGGTGAGCCCGGCCCGGGCGACCATCCCCTGCTCGGCCTGTTGTTCGGTCGTGGTCGTAACGGCGGCGGCCGGTTTGGCCGAGAGCTGACCGGCGCAACCCAGGGCAAGGCTCACAGTGAGGAGCGTGTGCAGGCGAAAGGCGTCCTTCATGGGCGCCAAACAAAGCAACGAGGGGGCCCGAGTCGAGGCTTGTCCGCGGCCGGTTCGGCGTCGGCCGGCGTCACGCGCCGAGGCGTTCCAGTGCCGCGCCGTCGTGCACCCACCAACCCGGCGCCGTCTGGCGGGCCGTGCGGGCGAGCGCACGCCCCACGGTTCTCGCGGCGATGGGCCGGTACTTCCGCCACGGGCCGCGGCACAGCACCGCCCACAACCCCGCCAGCGCGCCGCCGATCCGCTCGGCCGGGCGCGACTCGGCCCGCTCGCCGAGCAGAAGCGACGGATGCAGGACGTGCACGGTCGGCAGCGCCAGCCCACGCAGCGCCTGTTCCAGTTCGCCCTTCACCCGGTTGTAGAAGATCCGTGAGGACGGGTCGGCCCCGATCGCCGTCACAACCGCGAAGACGCCAACCCCGGCCGCTTGGGCCGCCCGGGCGAGGCGCAAGGGATACTCGCCGTCGACCTCGCGAAAGGCCGCCTGGCTGCCCGCGCGCTTGATCGTGGTGCCCAACGCGCACAGCACGGCGGCGGGGCGCTCGCGCGCCAGCGGCTCGGAGAGATCGTCGAACCGGCTCGTTGCGAGGAAACGTTGCCTGGGGTGGGTCGTCGCCGGGGCGCGGCGACCCACGGCCACGACGGCGCCCACCTCGGGATCGGCCAACAGCGCCGCGAGGCAGGTCCCGCCCACCAGTCCGGTGGCGCCGGCCAGCCAGATCGTCGTATTCATCGTTCGCGGGGTCGCTCTGTGCGGGGCCGGCCTACGGCGCCGCCGCCCGCACCTGCTCGATGGTGCAGCGCTTCCGCTTGAGCGCCTCGAGCAGGCCGTCCTTGCCGGCGAGGTGCGCGGCGCCGACGAGGATGAACTCCCGGGGCTCGCTCGCGAGCATCGCCTCGATCTTCGGCAGCCAGGCCTGGTTGCGCCGCACGATCAGCGAAGTGTAGATCGAGGGAAACTGCGTGCGCATCTCCTCCGACATCAGCTTGTCGAGCTGGGCGAGATCGCCGGCACGCCATGCCGCGACCATCCCGTCGAGGATCTTGGGCACGCGCGCGAGGTCCTGCAGGGTGACGAGGATCAACTCGCTCTCGTGCCCCTCGCCGAGATGGGTGACGAACCCGATCTGCTGCTCGACCGTCTCCAGCGCGCCGAGGCGTTTGCCCGCGGCGGTCGCCTTCTTCTGGTACTGGGCGTCGACGCCCTCGGGCGTGAAACCGAGCCGCTGGATCTCCACCGAGGTGATGGTCATCATGAGCATCCACGGCTTGAACGCCTTGAGCTGGGCGGCGGGGAGCCGGTTGCGGGCGCACCAGCCCGCGGTCGCCCGCCAGGCCTCCGGGGAGAGGACGGTGTCGAGCGTGGTGCCGTCGGTGTACAGGGCCTCGGCCATCAGCATCTGCTGGACCTCGGGCGACTGGAGCTTGGCGATGTCGGTCTCGAAGCAGACCGTCTTCGCCGCGGCGAACGCGGTGTCGAACTCGGGCGGGAGCGGCAGATCGGTGGCGCGCAGGAAGTGGCAGGTGCCGCCGAGGTAGAGCGTCTGCCCGCCGCGGGAAATCTTCCAGACGGACGACTGGGCGAGCAGCGAGGCGGTGGCCAGGAGGGCGGTGAGGAAAGCGAGCAGCGGTCGTATCATGAGAGTGGTGTAGAAGGGCGCGTGGGGCGGGCGGCTGAGCGGAGCGCAACACTCCGCGGGGTCACTGGCAAGTGCGGCCGCGGGTTCCCGGCGACCGGGCCGCCTCTGTCACGACGCAGGGAAAGGGGCGAGGGTGGCGGCGACGCGGCCGAGGAGTTCCCGGGCCTCGTAGGGCTTGGCGAGGGCGGCGTCGAACCCGTGTTCGGCGGCGGCGAGGAAGGTCGGGTCGTCGGTGCGGCCGGTGGTGAGGACGAGGCGTAGTTGCGGATCGAGGGCGCGGAACCCGGCGAGGATCTCCTTCGCGCCGAGCTCGCCGGGGACGGTGAGGTCGAGGAGCGCGAGCCGGAAGGGGTGACCGGTGTCCTGCGCGGCGCGGGCCAGCGCGAGCGCTTCGCGGCCATTGGCGGCGGTGGCGACCTCGTAGCCGGCATGCAGCAGGGTGGTGGCGGCCATGCGGCGGATGGCCACATCGTCGTCGAGCACGAGCACCCGCAGTGCCTCCGGCGACGGGGCGGCGACGGGAGCCGGGCTGCCGCCGGATTCGTCGGCGGGGCGGTCGGAGGCGGCGGCGGGTAGCCAGAGGCGGAACGTGGTCCCGTGGCCCAGGGACGACTCCACCTCGATGCGACCACCGTGGCGGCGGATGATCGAGAAGACCGTGGCGAGGCCGAGGCCGTTGCCGGTCTTCTTGGTGGAGAAATACGGGTCGAAGATCTTCGGGAGCGAATCGGGCGGGATGCCGGTGCCGGTATCGGAGACGGTGATGCGCAGGTAGCGGCCGGGCGCGAGATCGGCGCGGAAGCCGGCGGCGAGGCAGGCGTTGGCGAGCGCGATCCGGAGCACGCCGCCCGCGGGCATGGCCTGCGCGGCGTTGATGGCGAGGTTCTGCACGACCTGCCCGATCTGCACGCGGTCGATGTCGGCGAGCCAGAGCGCGGGCGGGAACTCGAACTCGGGGCGCACCGCCGGATCGTGGAGCGCGAGCGAGACGGACTCCCGGACGAGTTCCGGCAGGCTCACGGCGGCGCGGGCGGGAGTGCCGCCCTTGGTGAAGATGAGAAGCCTTTGTGTGAGGTCGCGGGCGCGGAGGGCCGCGAGTTCGGCGTCGGCGAGGCTGGCCGCGAGCGGATCCCCGTCGTGTGCTTCGAGTCGGGCGAAGCTGAGGTTGCCGAGGATGCCGGTGAGGAGGTTGTTGAAGTCGTGGGCGATGCCGCCGGCCAGGAGACCGAGCGACTCGATGCGGTGGGCCTTCTGGAGGTCGGCCTCGAGTTTCGCCTGATGCTCCACTTGGGCGCGGATCTGGGCGGTCTGGCGGGCGACCCGGGCCCGGAGCACCGCGAGCCAGCCGACGATGGCGCCGGTGAGGAGGAGCAATCCGCCGCCGGCCCAGAGCGTCCGCTCCAAGGTGAGCACCGACGGGGGCTCGAGCAGGGTGATGTCGGCGGCGGTGCGCAGGCGCAGCGTGAAGTCGATCGGCTGGCGGTACTCGTCGTAGATCACCCGGTACACGCCGCGGAGGGCGACGACGGCCCGATCGGGGCAATGGGCGGGGTCGAGTTGGGCGGCGATGAGGGCGTCGAACCGGCGTTTGCCGGACTGCAGGGTGACGACGCTGCCGGAAGGTTGGTGCAGGGTGGCGACGACGCTGCCGCGGAGCTCGACGAGCCGGCCGTCGAGCGCGGCGTCGACGGGGTCGGCTTGCTGGATCTCCACGACAGCGGGCGGGCTGCCGGTGCCGGTGCCGGTGCGGCGGTAGGCGGCCTCGCGCAGCACCATCCGGCTGCCCTCGGTGCCGGGCAGGCCGACCACCTCGACGCGGTCGCCGGGTTGCAGCGGGGCGGTGTCGCGGGAGAGGACGAGGAGGGTGTCGGTGCCGTCCTGCAGGCAGAGGTAGCGGCCGGGTTCGTGGTGGAGGACGGTGCCGAGGGTGCAGATACGACGCAGGGTGGGGTCGGTGGGGCCGAACTCGCGCAGGCCGGCCAGCGAGCGGACGGGCAGGGCGAAGGGATCGGCTGGGGCGCCTTGCTCGATCTCGATGCAGGCGGGGTCCGGCACGAGGAGGCGGACGCCGACCAATTGGCGGCGGGCATTGGCGGACACGGCACACACTCCGCGTAACGAAAGGATGGAGCCAGGGGTGGCCGCGAGCCGGGCGGCGGGGGGCAGGACGGCGGTAAACTCGCCGGAGGCGGTGGTGAGGTCGAGGAGGACCTCCTGCGGGGTCTGGCGCACGGCGCGCAGATAGGCGTGGGCGAGGACCCAGTTGCCGTGGAGGTTGCCGCCGAGCAGGTCGGCGAGGGTCGCCGGGCGCGGGTCGGGCGAGCCGAGCGGGTTGCTCCACACCAGCTGGCTCGCCGCCAGGAGGGGGGCGAATGCGCCGCGCGCGGTGCGCCCGGCGACGCGGACGGTGCATGGCAGGACGGGCGGGAGCTGCGCCGAGGGAGGCAGACTGACCTCGATGCCACCGGAGACGTCCTGGAGGAAGATGGTGCGCCGGTCGGGGGCCATCCAGGTGGCGATGCCGAAGAGCTGGACGGAATACCCGCGGTCGGCCGCCTCGGGTTCGAGCGCCAGCACCTGATCGGCGAGGCGCAACGGCTCCTCGGCGCTGCCCGATGGACCGGCGGCGCCGGGCCGGTCGGCGAGGGGGCGGACACGGGCGTTGCGGAGGCGGCGGTGGATGCCGGCGGTCTCGGGGACGCCGACGGCCTCGAGTGTGGTGCCGACCCGGATATTGTGGTTCTGGGCGGTGAGGACCTCGATCTGGCCGGTGGCGTCGCGCAGAGTGATGGTGGCGGCGGTGTTGTCGAGCGCGTGGACGGTGCCGATGAGATGGACGGCGCGGCCGCTGCTGCGCGGGGTTGTCTCCTCGATTCGGATCAGGGGCTCCTGGAAGGCTGCGTCCTCGCCGAGCGTGCTGCGCACCTCGACGGCGGCGAGCGATCCGACCCACAACGCGATGCTGCTGAGTTTGCCCGCGAAATCGCGATGACCGACGTAGACGCCGGTGGCGCGGATGATCGTGCCGGCGAGGCGCGGGCGCTCGGCCTGCGGATCGATCCGGACCCGGATGGCGATGTGGAAACCCTCGGCGCTGGCCTCGAGCAGCAGGTGCGCGGGGTCGGGATCGCTCTGGCGGTCGATCACGGCCTCGAGGGTGACGAGCCGGTTGTTGTACTTTTCGAAGTCGGCGAGCCGACCGGTGGCGTCGAGCGGCGTGATGGCCGAGGGTTCCGGCAGCAGGGTGAGGCGGGCGGTGGCAAGCGAGACGCCGTGGACGGGAACGATCTCGCCCTCGGCCCGCACGCGTTGGCCGCAGCGGAATTGCGGGAAATCCTTGGCCGTGGGGATGAAGGTCGCGAGGCCATCGCTCTCGACCCAGAGCAGGTTCCAGTCGGGGTCCGAGTAGAGGACGTCGAGATCCCAGGCGAAGGCGCGGGCGGTCGTGGTCTCGGTGGTCGGGACGGCGTAGAACTCGTCGATGGTGCGGATCAGCGGTCGGGGGTCGGCGGCGACAGCGCTCGGCGCAAACGGTGCGGCCGACGCGAACAGGAGCACGAGCATCGCCAAGCGATGGCCTGTGATGGGCTGCGCGCGACGGGGGCGCGGCGCACGGGTTTTCGGGGTAGACATCGGGCGTGGAGGGGGGGGGGACTCCAGTGGGGGGTGGACCGACTGGGGTGATTTCATGGATCACTACGGGGGCGACGCAACCTTTCTGTGGCCCGCGGTCGGCGGCGACGGCTGCCGCCCGGTGAGGCGCCGGAGTGGTCGCGGTGTGCCGGGAGCGCCGGCGGCACGTATCGGCGGGACGCGCCGCGTGGCACGGTGCGGGCGCGTTCGCCCGTTTTTCGCTGTTTACTCCGCCGCCGAGCGGACGATTTTCGGAGACGACATGATCGTCATCCACGATCCCGCGTGTGCGGAGTTCGGGAGCCCCGAGCGGCCCGAGCAACCGGCCCGGGTGACCAAGACCGCCGAGTTGCTGCGCGCCACCCATCCGGAGTGGGAATGGCAGCTGCCCGGAGCGGCCGAGGAGGCGACGATCCTGCTCGCGCACGATGCCGCGCTGCTCGCGCGGTTGCGCAAACCCGAGGAGTTCGACGCCGACACGCCGTACTTCGACCGCATCGCCGAGCACGCGGTGCGCTCGGTGGGCGGGGCGCTCACGGCGCTCGATCACGCGCTGGCCGGCCGGCGGGCGTTCTCGTTGCTGCGGCCGCCGGGCCATCACGCCACGCGCAGCCGGGCGATGGGGTTCTGTTATCTCAATCAGGTCGCGATCGCGGCGCTCGAGGCGCGCCGCCACGGCGTGGCGCGCGTGGCGGTGTGGGATTTCGACGCCCACCACGGCAACGGCACCGAGGAGATCCTCGCCGGGGTCGCGGGCACGCTCTACGTGTCCGTGCACCAGACGCCGTGCTACCCGGGCACCGGGCTGGCCTCGGAGGGCAACTGTCTCAACTTTCCGGTGGTGCCGCGGCTGCCGCGGGAGGCGTTGCTCGAGACGATGCTCCAGTCGTGGAACGCGCTGCTCGCCTTCCACCCCGACCTGGTGCTCGTCTCCGCCGGGTTCGACGCCTACGCCCGCGATCCGGTGGCGCAGCTCACCTTCGAGCCGGCCGACTTCGGCAGCCTCGGCCGCTGGGTGCGCGAGTCCGGTCTGCCCGCCGCCACCGTGCTGGAGGGCGGCTACAGCGCCGACCTGCCGCTGCTCGTCGACGCCTACCTCTCCGCCTGGGCGACCCCGCCCGCACCGCCGCGCTGAGCGCGGCCGTCCTCCTTTTCCGAACGTGTCCCATCCCGAATCCTTCACCCTCGTCTCCCTGCCCGGCCAACTCGGGCCGCTGCTGGCCGCGATCGACCGCGCGTCCGAGGTGTCCATCGACACCGAGGCCGACAATCTTTTCCGCTACCGCACGCGCGTCTGCCTGATGCAGATCTACGCGGCGGGGGAGACCTTCCTGCTCGACCTGCTGTCCGACCTGCCGCTCGAACCGCTCTGGGCGCGGCTCAAGCACAAGCATCTCATCATGCACGGCAGCGACTACGACCTGCGGCTCCTGTACGAGGAGTACGGATTCGTGGCCACGTCGCTCTTCGACACCATGCTCGCCGCGCAGCTGCTCAATCGTTCGCGGTTCGGGCTGGCCTCGCTGCTGCAGGACCATTTCGGCGTGACGATGTCGAAGGAGGGCCAGAAGGCCAACTGGTCGAAGCGCCCGATCACCGACAAGCTGCTCTCCTACGCGACCAAGGACGTGCTCTATCTGCCGCGCCTGCGCGACCTGCTGCTCGCCGAGCTCGAACAGCACGGCCGGGTGGACTGGCTGCGGCAGAAGTGCGACTGGCAGATCCGTGCCGGCCTCACCGGCTTCCCCAAGCCCGACGAGAACTCGTGGCGGATCGGGAAATCCGAGCACCTGCGCAGCCGCGGGCTGTGTGTATTGCACGATCTGTGGCACTGGCGCGAGCAGCAGGCCGAGCGGATCGACACGCCGCCGTTCAAGGTGGTGGGCAACGACCTGCTCCTGCACCTGGCCGCCGCGGCCGACCACGGCGAGGCGCTCGACGCCTTCGATCGCGTGCACCTGGGCAAGCGCGAGCGCCTGCGCGACGGCTTCGAGCGCGCCCTGCGGGCCGGGCTCGACCGCGATCCGGCCACGTTGCCGCGCCGCCGCAGCAACGGGGGCGACCGCCAGCCGCTCAGCGCCCGCGAGCTCGAGCGGCAGGAGCGGATCCGCGAGGCGCGCGACCACGAGGCGAAGCGTCTCAACCTCGACCCCACCCTCATCGCCAGCCGCGCCCAGCTCACCCAGCTCGCCCGCGAGCCGGAGAAGCTCGGCGAGATCCTGCTGCCCTGGCAGGCCCGGTTGCTCGAAGGCTGCGCAGCGCTGCGCGTCGGCGCGGAGTGAGGCAGGAAGCAGGTCGTATGGGTCGTCTATTGATTCTCGCACAATAGACTGACCGAGGTAGGGACGGACCGCCGGGCCGTCCGTTCGCTCGGCGGTCCCATTCTGCCGTACGGCAGAACGCCCTACCATCGGCCGTCAGTCCAATACGCGAGGATCAATAGGACCTATGGGACCTATTTGACCCGTTTCAAAACAACGCCCGCTCCCGGTCGGGAGCGGGCGTGTGATTCTGTAGAATCGCGGGTACAGCGGCTCAGCGTTGCACGCGGGCGCCGCCGCCGGACATGAGCTTCTCGACCTCCTTGCGCGTGGCCATCGAGGTGTCTCCGGGAGTCGTGGACGCGAGCGCGCCGTGGGCGGCGCCGTAGTCGACGGCCTTCTGCGGGTCGTTGGCGGAGAGGAAACCGTACTGCACGCCGGAGGCGAAGCTGTCGCCGCCGCCGACGCGGTCGAGGATCTCGAGCTCCGGGTACTTGCGGCTCTCGTGGAACTTGCCGTCGTGCCAGAGGATCGCGGACCAGTCGTTCTTGGTCGCGGTGATGACGCGGCGCAGGGTGGTGGCGGCCACCTTGAAGTTCGGATACTCCTGCACGGCGGTCTCGATCATGGCCTTGAAGGCGTCGGTCTCGATCTTGGAGAGGTTGTGGTCGGCGCCCTTGACCTCGAAGCCGAGCGAGGCGGTGAAGTCCTCCTCGTTGCCGATCATGACGTCGACGTACTTGGCGATCTCGCGGTTGACCTCCTGGGCCTTCTTGAGGCCGCCGATGGATTTCCAGAGCGAGGGGCGGTAGTTGAGATCGTAGGAGACGATGGTGCCGTGCTGCTTGGCGGCCCTGACGGCCTCGATGACGAGGTCGGCGGTGGTGGCGGAGAGGGCGGCGAAGATGCCGCCGGTGTGCAGCCAGCGCACGCCGAGCTTGCCGAAGATGTGCTGCCAGTCGAAGTCGCCGGGCTTGAGCTGCGAGGCGGCGGTGTGGCCGCGGTCGGAGACGCCGACCGCGCCGCGCACGCCGAAGCCGCGCTCGGTGAAGTTGAGGCCGTTGCGGATGGTGCGGCCGATGCCGTCGTCCTCGCGCCACTGGATGAAGTCGGTGGCGACGCCACCCTGCATGATGAAGTCCTCGACGAGGTGGCCGACCTCGTTGTCGACGAAGGCGGTGCAGACGGCGGTCCGCAGGCCGAAACATTTGCGCAGGCCGCGGGAGGTGTTGTATTCGCCGCCGCCTTCCCAAGCGGTGAAGTGGCGGGCGGTGCGGATGCGCCCCTCTCCGGGATCGAGGCGGAGCATGACCTCGCCGAGCGAGATCTGGTCGAAGGCGCACTGGGCGGCGGGCTTGAGAGGAAGGCTCATGGGAATTGCGGAAGGCGGATTGCGGAGGGCGGAAAAGGGAGGGCCGTGGGGCAGGTTGAAGCGAAAACGATTACTGAAAAAGGAAACGGTGGGGAGGGTCAGGCCGTCGGACGGTCAAGGTTGACCGCCGCTGCGGGGCGGTCGCTCAGGTCTTGGCCGGCAGCGAACGGCCGTCGCGCCAGGTGCCCTCGACGTAGGTGGTCGTCGGGATGGCGGGGATGCCGTATTTGTTCTGTTGGAGCTGGCCGGCCAGGAGCTCGACGGCGAGGCGGCCGACCTCGGTGTGGTTCTGGACGACGCCGGCGGTCTTCCCGCTGAGGTCGTCGAGGAAGATGTCGACGAAGGCGATGTCCGTGGGGACATGCAGCCCCATCTCTTTGAACGTGGCGGTGACGAAATCGGTCTTGCCGAGCAGGACCTCGGGCCGGTGCCGGCGGATCCACGCGGCGAGCGGCTCCTTGTTGGGCATGAGGTAGGGCGGGATTCGGTCGGCCGGGGCGAGGGTCTGTTGCTCCCAGATGAAGCCCGCCTGCCAGAGGTGGTCGACGGTGATGTCCCAGCCCTCGTCCATGATGAAGCCGATGCGGCGGTAGCCGCGTGCGATGGTCCGCTGCATCGCCAGGCGGATGATCTGGAGTTGGTCGTTGGTGACGACGGGCAACTGCGGCTCGTGCGGGAAGTAGTCGATCTTGACCGCGGCGAAGCGGCTCCAGTCGAACTGGAGGGCGACGTCGATCTCGCGGACATGGGAGGCGATGATGACGCCGTTGATACCGCGGGTGTGCAGGATGCGGCTGAGGCGGCCGTGGGTGAGGCCGGGCTCGCGCATCCAGAAGTGCTCGAGGTTGTAGCCGAGTTCCTTGGCGCGGGCGGTCGCGCCGTCGAAGAACTGCGGGTGGGCGGTGACCTCGCGCCAGCCCTGGCGGGTGTTCCAGTTGGTGACGTAGGCGAGGGTGGGGGGGCTGCGCCGGGCCGCGGCGCCGCTGCGGTAGGCGACCAGCGCCTGGAGCATCGGGTCCGGGGCGTAGCCGAGTTGCTCGGCGAGCTTGCGGATGCGTTCGCGGGTGGCGACGGGCAGGCGCGGGCTGTTGCGGAGGGCGAGCGAGACGGTCGTCACGTGCACGCCGGCTTTGGCGGCGATGTCGGCGAGGGTGACGCGGGGGCGGTTCATGGGGTGGGAAAGAGAACAAGCCGGGGCGAAAGCGCAATTCTACCGTTAGCATTCTTGGTCGATTGAGCGGGGGGGGGCGCCCCGTTCGACTGGATTGACATATCCCGAACCATCCCCCGATTTTTTTCCCCGTTTGAACCTCCCATGAAAAAGAAAAGCAGCTCTTTCTTCAAGACGCCCGCCATCGCCTACGAGGGCCCGCAGTCCGCGAACGCGCTCGCGTTCAAGCACTACAACCCGGACGAAGTCGTCGACGGCAAGACGATGGCCGAGCACATGCGCTTCTCCATCGCGTATTGGCACGCCTTCCGCGGCGTGGGTGCCGACCCGTTCGGCCCCGGCACGATCGTGCGCCCCTGGGAGTCGGGCAAGGACCCGGTCGCCGTGGCGCTCAAGCGCATGGATGCCGCCTTCGAGTTCTTCCAGAAGATCCGCGCGCCGTTCTGGTGCTTCCACGACCGCGACATCGCCCCCGAGGGCAAGACGCTGGCCGAGACCAACAAGGCGCTCGACAAGGTCGTCGCCCACGCGAAGGAGCTGCAGAAGGCCACCGGCATCAAGCTGCTCTGGGGCACCACCAACGCCTTCGGCAACCCGCGCTTCATGTGCGGCGCCGCCACCAATCCGGACGCCCACGTCTTCGCCTATGCCGCCTCGCAGATCAAGAAGGCGCTCGAGGTCACCCTCGAGCTCGGCGGTGAGAACTACGTTTTCTGGGGCGGCCGCGAGGGTTACGAGACCCTGCTCAACACCAATCTGAAGCGGGAGCAGGAACACCTCGCGATCATGCTCCAGATGGCGGTCGACTACGCCAAGGAGATCGGCTTCAAGGGCCAGTTCCTCATCGAGCCCAAGCCGAAGGAGCCCACCACCCACCAGTACGATTTCGACTGCGCGACCTGCATCGGCTTCCTGCGCACCTACGGCCTGCACAAGAGCTTCAAGTTCAACATCGAGACCAACCACGCCACGCTCGCCGGCCACACCTTCCAGCACGAGATCGAGGTCGCCGCGGCGGCCGGCATGCTCGGCTCGATCGACGCCAACTCCGGCAACCTCCTCCTCGGCTGGGATACCGACCAGTTCAATACCGACGTCAAGGAGCTCACGCTGGCGATGACCTCGATCCTCAAGGCCGGCGGCCTCGGCACCGGCGGCTTCAACTTCGACGCCAAGCTCCGCCGCCCGTCGGTCGACATGGACGACCTCTTCCACGCCCATATCGGTGGCATGGATGCGTACGCCCTGGCGTTCAAGAACGCCAAGAAGATCCTCGCCGACGGCAAGTTCGAGGCCTTCGTCAAGGAGCGTTACGCCTCCTTCGACACCGGCTTCGGCAAGGACATCGAGAAGAAGAAGATCGGCTTCACGGAACTCGAGAAGATCGTGCACAAGCTCGGCGAGCCGACCCTCAAGTCCGGCAAGCAGGAGTACCTCGAGAACCTGCTCAACACCTACCTGCACGGTTGATCCCGGCGCCGTCAGGCGGAGCCCCCCGCGATGACCTCGACCAACCCCACCGTCGAAAGCTACCACACGCAGCACGCCCCGTTCGGGGCGTTTGCGAGCTTCTCGATCGGGTTGGTCGGCAGTCCCGGCGGGTTCGGCCAGTCGCTGCGCGGTGCGGGCCGGCAGAATGTGTATGTCGGATACCGCGCCGGCGCCGCCGGTGCGGAGTGGCGGATGCTGCCGTTCTTTCGTCCGCCGCAGTCGAACGAGGGCGCCTTCACCGGCGCCGATCCGAGCAACTCCGTCGCCCCGTCCGGCTTCCGGATGCTGGAGCCCGCGCAGTACGAGCGCACGCTCGGCTGGGCCAGCGACACCTGGCGCGCCGAGGGCGGCCGCTTCGGCTTCGGCCTCCTTTCCCCTTTCTCGCAGCTGCCCGACCCCGCGACCCTCTCGCGCCCGGCAGCCCGCTTCGCGCTCGCCCCGGTCGTCATCGGCTGGATCGAGTTCGACAACCGGACCGGGAAGACCCCGGTCGAGATGATGTTTGGCGTAGGCGAGCTGGATCGCCTGCAACGGCCTGTGCAGGACGCAGGACTCGACCTGCCGGGTTTTGCAGTCGGTCCGGATTTCGGCTACGCCACAGCGCGCTCCTCCGCCGTAGGACAACGGCTTGGGTTTGATGTTTTCGCTCCCAAGTTCCGAGATTACCGGGGGGTACATGTTATCGGCGGGGAGAGCGCGCTCACTTTCACGGTACCGGCCGGCCGGCGGAAACGTTTCCCGCTCGTGCTCGGCTTCTTCCAGGGCGCCGACGTCACCACCGGCCTCCCGGCGCGCTACGCCTACGCCCAGTTCTTCAAGAACCTCGAGGACGTGCTCGCGCATGGCCTGAAGCATCGCGCGGCCTACGAGAAGATCGCCGCCCAGCGCGACCGCGAGCTCGCGAAGGCGAAGCTCGACGCCGACCAGAAGTTCCTCCTCGCCCAGGCCGCCCACAGCTACCTCGGCAGCACCGAGCTGCTCTGGCACCAGGGCAAGCCGCTGTGGGTCGTGAACGAGGGTGAGTACCGGATGATGAATACGTTCGACCTCACGGTCGACCAGCTCTTCTGGGAGCTGGAGTGGACGCCCTGGGCCGTGCGCAACGTGCTCGACCAGTTCGTCGAGCGCTATTCGTACACCGACAAGATCAATGTCGGCGGCAAGCTCGTGCCCGGCGGCATCTCCTTCACGCACGACATGGGCGTGCTGAACCATTTCACGCCCACCGGCCACTCCAGCTACGAGTGCGACCATCTCCACGGCTGCTTCAGCCACATGACGATGGAGCAGCTGCTCAACTGGGTGCTCTGCGCCGTGACCTACGCCGAGAAGACCGGCGATGTGAAGTGGCTGCGCCGCCGCCAGGCCGTGCTGCTGGCCTGCGCCGAGAGCATGCGCCGCCGCGACCACCCGAATCCGAAAAAACGCGACGGCGTGATGAAGCACGACAGCGCCCGCTGCGGCCTCGACGGCTCCGAGATCACCACCTACGACAGCCTCGACGTCTCCCTCGGTCAGGCGCGCAACAACCTCTACCTTTCCGTCAAGACGCTCGGCGCCTGGGTGCTGCTGGAGCAGGCCTTCCAGCGCCTCGGGCTGAAGGATGACAGCGCCGCCGCCCGCGCCACCGCCGATCTGCTCGCGAAGACGATCGCCACGAAGTTCGAGCCCGACACGCAGTCGTTCCCCGCCGTCTTCGAGCAGGGCAACCGCTCGCGGATCATCCCGGCGGTCGAGGGTTTCGTGTATCCGCTCTATCTCGGTATCAAGGACGCCACCGACCGCAAGGGCCGTTTCGCCGAGCTGCTCGACCTGCTCTCCACGCACCTGCGCGGCATCCTCGTGCCCGGTGTCTGCCTCGACGGCAAGTCCGGCGGCTGGAAGATGAGCAGCACCAGCACGAACACTTGGTTCAGCAAGATCGCGATCTCGCAGCATGTCGTGCGCGAGGTTTTCCCCGAGGCGATGACCGCGGCCGCCCGGGCCGCCGACCGCGTGCATGCCGACTGGCAGCGCCGCCCCGGCTGCGGCGAGCACGCCATGTGCGACCAGATCAACAGCGAGACCGGCATCGTCTGCGGCAGCCGCTACTACCCGCGCGGCGTGAGCACGATCCTGTGGCTGCGCGAGTGATCGCGCCGGCCGCTCGTCCGGTTTCGTCCCTTCTGCTTACCCAAACCCCAAACTCCGCATTGTGCCCATGAGCCACGTTTCCCAGCGCCTCTCGTTTCGGGAGAAGGCCGGCTATTCACTCGGTGATGCCGCGACCAACTTCTTCTTCCAGGCCATGATCATGTACCAGACCACGTTCTACACGGACGTGATGGGCGTGTCGGCCGCCGCCATCGGCGTCCTCTTCCTGGTGGTCCGCCTGCTCGATGGGGTCTTCGACCCGGTGATGGGCATCGTGGCCGATCGTACCAACACCCGCATGGGCAAGTTCCGCCCGTGGGTGCTCTGGACGGCGCTGCCTTTCGGCCTGATCCTCTGGCTCGCGTACACCGTGCCGTCGTTCGGCGGCAGCGGGAAGCTGATCTATGTCTGCGTGACGTACACGCTGTTGATGATGGTCTACTCGGCGAACAACACGCCGTATTCGGCGCTCAACGGGGTGATGACCGGCGACGTGAGCGAGCGCACCAGCTTGGCGCAGTACCGTTTCGTCGCCGCCATGGCCGCCACCCTGGTGGTGCAGGGCATGACCCTTCCGCTGGTCGACAAGTTCGGCGGCGCCGACAAGGGCCACGGCTACTCGGTCACCTTCGGCATCTTCGGCGCGCTGGCGGTGGTCTTCTTCATCGTTGCGGCCTTCGTCTCGAAGGAGCGGATCAAGCCGGACCCGAAGCAGAAGAGCTCGGTCAAACAGGACATCAGCGACGTGTTCCACTGCCGCCCCTGGGTCGTGATGTTCGTGATCACGCTGTGCATCTTCACCACGCTGGCCCTGCGCGGCAGCGGAATGTACTACTATTTCTCGTACTATGTCGACAAGGGTGCGCTGCTCGAGTTCGTCAACCGGCTCGGCCTCGGCAATGTCGATGTCGCCCAGGCGGGCTGGGGCGTGCGCCTGCTCGACTCGTTCGGCTTCATCATGAACAAGGAGGCGTCGAACGTGACCTCCGTCGGCTTCAGCATCTTCAACATGGCGGGCAACCTCGTGACCATCGTCGGGGTGCTCATGTCGAAGGCGCTCGCCGAACGTTTCGGCAAGAAGACGGTGTTCACCGCCGGCGTGCTGGGCACCGCCCTCGTGACCGCCGCGATCTATTTCGTTCCGGCCAACGGCATCTTCACGTTGCTCCTGCTGGGCCTGCTCTGGCCCGCCTGCTATGGCCCGACCATCCCGCTGCTCTGGGCGATGATCGCCGACGTGGCGGACTTCTCCGAGTGGAAGACCGGCCGCCGCGCGACCGGGTTTGTCTACGCCGGCGTCGTCTTCGCGCTCAAGGCCGGCCTGGGCTTCGGCGGCGCGATCATCGGCGGTCTGCTGACCTACTACGGCTATGTGGCCAACGAGGCCCAGACGCCGACCGCGCTCGAGGGTATCCGACTGAATGCGACCATCTGGGCTTCGGTTCCCTTCTTCCTCGCCGCGCTGGCGCTGCTTTTCTACCCGATCACCAAGAAGCTCAACCTCGAGATTCAGGACGAGCTTGCGGATCGACGGAAAAAGTTCAGCGAGGCTTGAGCGTATGCCTCTGCGTCGCCTCGCCCTCGTCTCCGCTCTCCTCGCGTCGGTTGTCCTCACGGCCTGTGTGCCGCCCCCGGCGGCGGCCCCCGAGGGGGGCGCCTTCGCCACCGGCCGGCATCGGAACCTCTTCACCGAGCTCCTCGGCAAATCCGACGCCGAGGTGCAGGCCAAGATCGACGCCGCCTGGGCGCATTTCTTCGAGGGACGCGACGCGGACCAGCGGCTCTTCTATCCCGTCGGCGACGACCGGGCCTACATCGCCGACATCGGCAGCCAGGATGTGCGCAGCGAGGGCATGTCCTACGGGATGATGCTCGCGGTGCAGTTGGACAAGCGCGCCGAGTTCGACCGCCTCTGGCGCTGGGTGAAGGCGCACATGTACCACGCCGAAGGGCCGCGCCGCGGCTACTTCGCCTGGCAATGCAAATTCGACGGCACCCACATCGACCCCGGCTCCGCCAGCGACGGCGAGGAGTGGTTCGCGATGACGCTGCTCTTCGCCGCGAACCGCTGGGGCGCGACCCCCGGCGACATCGACTATGCCGCCGAGGCGCAGGCGATCCTCGACGCGATGCGCGACAACGACCGGGGCGGTGCCATCACGGCGATCTTCGACTCCGCGCAGCGCCAGGTGGTCTTCGCCCCGACGGCGGATGCCAGCCGGTTCACCGATCCGTCCTACCACCTCCCGTTCTTCTACGAACTCTGGGCGCGCTGGGATCGTTCGGCGGAAGGACGGAAATTCTGGGCCGAGTGCGCCACCGTCAGTCGCGCCTATTTCCGCAAGGCCGCGCACCCGCAGACCGGGCTCATGTCCGAGTATGCGCACTTCGACGGGCGTCCGGTCGAGGGGGAACGCGGCGACTTCCGCTACGACGCGTGGCGCACGCTCGCGCATGTCGCGCTCGACCATGCGTGGTTCGCCGCCGATCCGTGGCAGAAGGAGCAGAGCGACCGCGTGCTGCGTTTCCTGCTTTCCCAGGGCGATTTCGTTCCCGACCGCTACACGCTGGACGGGAAGGCCATCTCGACGGACGACTCGATCGGCCTGTTCGCCATGGCCGCTGTCGCGGGCTTGGCCGCCGACCCCGCGTTGGCGCGCCCGTTTGTGCAGAGGCTCTGGGATGCGCCGCCGCCCGAGGGGGAATGGCGCTACTACAACGGCCTGCTCTACTTCCTCGCCCTGCTCGAGGCGGGCGGCCGGTTCCAGATCATCGCACCGGCCGCCGCGCAGCGCTGAATTTTCGGAGCGACAGAAGGTAACGAAGGCAACGAAGAGCGAAACGTGGCGCCGGCCAGTCCGGCTTTCCGAGACCTTCGTTCTCTTCGTTTCCTTCTGTCGACGGTCTGCTTTACTTTCTCGCTCTGATGCAGGTTGGTGGACGCTACCAGATCCACGCACCGCGCACCCCGTAATTGCCGATCCGCCGTGGCACGGTTCTCCAGAGCCGTGTCCTGAGCACCCCAACCTATTTCTCCATGAAACTCGCCGCCCTCGCCCGTTACCTGCTCCTCTTCTTCGCCGCCAACCTGCTCGCCCGCGCCGAGGACGGCTACCGTCTCTGGCTGCGCTACGAGCCCGTCGCCGACGAGGCCCTGCGCGCCGCCTACACGCAGGCGCTCGGCCGGGTGTCCTTCGAGCTGCCGGAGGGCCGGACATGGTCGCCCGCGCTCACCTCGGCCGTGAGCGAGCTGCAGACGGGCTTGTCCGGACTGCTCGGACACAAGGTCGCCATCGACACGGTGGCGGAGTCGCTCGCGCAGCCGGTCCCCGGCGGCGACGAGGCCTACGCGATCCGCCTCGAGCAGGGAAGCGTCCCGCGCGTGGTGATCGCCGCCAACCGCGACGTCGGCGCGATCTACGGTGCCTTCGCCCTGCTGCGCCAGCTCCAGACCGCGCGGCCGGTGGCAGAACTCGAGGGCCTCGCCGGCGCCCCGCGCATCAAGCGCCGCATGCTCAACCACTGGGACAACCTCACCGGCACCGTCGAGCGCGGGCAGGCCGGCCATTCGCTCTGGAAATGGTTCGAACTGCCCGAGGTCGTCGATCCGCGCTACGTCGACTACGCCCGCGCCTGCGCCTCGGTGGGCCTCAACGGCACCGTGCTCAACAACGTCAACGCCAACGCCACCATCCTTACGGAACCGTACCTGCTGAAGGTCGCCGCGCTGGCCAATGTCTTCCGCTCCTACGGGGTCCGCGTCTATCTCACGGCCCGCTTCAGCGCCCCCAAGGAGATCGGCGGGCTGCCCACGGCCGATCCGCTCGACCCGGCGGTCGCCGCGTGGTGGAAAAACAAGGTCGACGAGATCTACCGCCACGTGCCCGACTTCGGCGGCTTCCTCGTGAAGGCCAACTCCGA
>DAOOFR010000049.1:18178-20113 GCA_035415285.1 Opitutaceae bacterium | reverse complement strand
ACCGCGCCGTCGGCGGTGGGCACGTAGAGCGTGGCGTCGGCGAGGGCCGGCTGCGGGCCGACGAAGTCGTACGAGTACTCCGTGGCGGAGGGGGGATGGCGGACGACGGCGCCGCCGCCGATCGAACGTTCCCAGCGCAGGCGACCGGTGGCGCGATCGAGTTGCACGAGCCGGCCGGCGTCGTTGAGGAAACAGACAGCGTCGCCGTCGAGCCGGGCGGCGCCGTGGATGGGCGCGCCGGAGTCGAAGGTCCAGACCGGGGCACCATCGCGGAGGCGGACGGCGTGGAAGCGACCGCGTTCGTCGCCGACGAAGGCGAGTTCGGCATCGGCGACGGGCGAGGCCCAGAAGGCGGCGTCGCCATGGAATACCCACGCGGGGGCCGGAGGCTCGGGATAGGTGGGCGGTGTCGGCGTGGTGAGCAGCGGCTCCGAGCGCGCGAGCCGGAGGGGATGGGCATTGTTGATCGTGCCGACCAGCTCCGCCCCGGAGAACGTGAGATCCAAGCCGAGCGAGCGGCTGCGCAGGTGCCCCGCGGTGTAGCCGAGGTCGCCGACCGGGCTGCCGAAAAGGTGGAGCACCGCGAACCACTGGCGGCCGCGCAGGGTGTCGTCGGGCTGGCGGCGGAACTCGAAGCCGATCTGGTACCGCTGCTCCTCCATCACCACCTCGCCGGCCCAATAGCCGTCGGCGGCGTCCGCGGGCGGGAACTCCTCGGCGCGGGAAAGCGGCGACAGCAGGAAGAGAAGCAGGGAGGCGAGCAGGGTGGGGCGCATGGCGTGAGCGAGGCAGAAACCCGCCGCGGGGGCGAACCCTTCAATCCAGACGACAGAAGGTGCCGAAGGAAACAAAGGTCTGCGGCCCAAGGGAAATCGATGCCCGCAGGCCCAGGGGAACTTCGCTCCATCTGCCAAGTGAAGACCGGGACGCAGGAATTGATTATCCAACACGTCCACACTTCGTTCGCTTCGTTGACTTCTGTCGGTCCCAACTGCGCTTTTCGGGCTGGCGGTGGCAACGAAGCGCCGGCCTCGGTCGTTGCTGGTCCCGCGCCTTGCCCGCGTCCGCCGCTGGGTCGGTTCACGAGCTCTGCTGTTTGCCGACGAGGGCTTGCTTCAGCTCCGAGCAGAGGGCGTGGGCATCGGACTCGAACTTCTTGATGTTGAAGCTCGGGAACACGCGGGGACGAAGCACCTGCCACGCGGTGGTCTCCTCGAGCGAGGGGGCGATGTCGCGCACCATTTCGCCGCTGAAGCCGACGTGGTTGTAGAGGCACAGATCGCGGGCGAGGGAGACGACGCCGACCAGTTCGATGTCGTCGCCGGCGTGATCGGGGGCGTCGGCCCAGCGGATGACGTTGCAGAACGCGGAGGGCAGGCCCTGCTTGGCGGCGAAGCGCGCGGCGATCTCGCGCGTGGTGCAGCCGAGGTACTTCTTCTCGGCCTCGGCCAGCGTGGTCTTGTGCTCGCGCGCGTAGTTGACCACGGCGGGGAAGGCGAAGGGGAAGAGTTTCGGTAGGATCAGTTTGCCGACATCCTGCAGCAGCCCCGCGGTGTGGGCGCGGCCCTCGAGCGAGCCGAACTCGAGGTTGCGCGCGGTGAATTGCGCCAGCCGCGCGACGCCCATCTGGAACATCCAGAACTGCACCCAGGAGATCGGGGGCACGTGCATGTGGCGGGCGGGGATCGTCGGCAGGGTTTTCGCGATACCGCTGAGCTTGATGTTGCCCAAGAGGCTGACGGCGGCGCGGGGATCGTCGATCACGGTCATCTCATCGTGTTCGAGGTGGTTGGCGGCGATGAGGACCTGGGTGGCGAGCGCGGGATCTTGGGCGACGAGGTCGTTGATCTGGGTGAGGTTGGTCGTGGTCCGGTCGGCCGTCATCTGGAACGAGGCGGCGACGGAGTCGATCGCGGGGCAGGCGGGGAGCGCCTC
>DAOOFR010000049.1:0-18078 GCA_035415285.1 Opitutaceae bacterium | reverse complement strand
CAGAAGGACTTCTCCTCCTCGAACTGGAGGGCGCGCCAGGGATTGGCGGTGGCCTTGCTGACCTCGCGCAGGATGTGTTCGTCGTTGTACGGCTTGATCAGGTAGTTCTGCACCTTGAGCTGAAGCACGTTTCGCACGGTGGCGTGGTCGCCGACCGTGGTGTAGACGACGACCGGGAGCTGTTTGAGGAAGCAGTCGTTGCGTAGTTGCTGGAGGAAGCCGGTGCCTTTCTCGCCCTTGAGTTCCAGCTCGAGGAACACCAGGTCCACATTCACCCGTTCGTGCAGATTCTTCCAGGCCTCGGCGCCATCGGTGGCCACGAGGCAATGGTGGTGCCCCCGCGCGAGGATTCCCTGCATCGCGCGACCCGCCACTTCGTTGGCGTCGAGAAGGAGGACGTTGGCCATCGTGGGGTGGAAGTTGGGACCTGCGGGCGGGAGGGCCGGCAAGCCGTTGAACGAACTTGTTTTCCAATCTCGATTATCGGCCGGAATCGCCGCGGCTGTAGCCTTGTCCGGGGGGCTGTTCCGGCAGAACCGGGTGGGGTGCCCCGTGGTGCGAGGGGAATCCGCGCCGCGCACTTGGGCATTGATCGGCCGCCGCCGGCCCGGAAACTCCCCGGCCGACACCCGCCAGCATGCCCACCTCCAGCCACTACGACGTCGCCATCATCGGAGCCGGTCTGTCCGCGCTCGCGGCCGGGGTGCGGCTGGCCCATTTCGGCAAGAAGGTGTGCCTGTTCGAGCGGCACAACGTGGTGGGCGGACTCAACAGCTTCTACAGCGTCGCCGGCCGCAAGTACGACGTGGGGCTGCACGCGATGACCAACTTCGTGCCGCGCGAGGTGCGCGGCACCGCGCTGGGCAAGCTGCTTCGCCAGCTGCGCATCGAGCGCGATGCGCTCGACCTCTGCCCGCAGCTGGGCTCGGCCGTGCGGTTCCCGGGCCGTGCGCTGCGCTGGGACAACGGCGGCGCGCTGCTCGAGACCGAGGTGGCGCGGGAGTTCCCGGCGCAGATCGACGGCTACCGGCGCTTCCTCGCCGAACTGCGCGCCTTCGACGACGCGACCAACGTCTCCCCCGGCTTCACCGCCCGCGAGATGCTGCGCCGGCACCTCTCGGACCCGGTGCTGGAGGACATGCTGCTGTGTCCGATGTTCTACTACGGCAGCGCCACGCCGCGCGACATGGATGCGCTCCAGTTCGTGATCATGTTCAAGGCCGTGTACCTCGAGGGCTTCGCCCGGCCGTTCGAGGGCATCCGCGTCGTGCTGCGCCTGCTCACCGAGCGGCTGCGCGAGAACGGCGGCGAGCGCCGGATGAAGTGCGGGGTGCGCCGGCTGCACACCGGCGCGGGCCGCGTGACCGCGCTCGAGCTGGACAACGGCGAGACCGTCACGGCCGACTGGGTGCTCAGCTCCGCCGGAGCCGACGAGACGCGCCGGCTGTGGGAGGCGGAGCCGGCGGCCGCCGCGGCCGGGTCACGGGCACCCGCGCCCGACCAGCGGCTCGGATTTGTGGAGACGATCCAGGTGCTCGACCGGCCGCCGCACGACTTCGGCTGGGTCGAGACGATCGTGTTCTTCAACGACTCCGAGCGCTTCGAGTTCGCCAATCCCGCCGCGCCGGTCGACCTGCGCAGCGGCGTGATCTGCATGCCCAACAACTTCGATTTCGGCGGACGCACGATGGCCGAGGGCTGCCTGCGCGTGACCAGCCTGGCCAGCCACGCCGCGTGGGCGGCGATGCCGGAGCCCGAATACCGCGCGGAAAAACGGCGTTGGTTCGGCGAGATGACGGCCAGTGCGCGCCGCTTCCTCGCGCCCGTGGCGGCGGGCGAGTTCGAGCGCGCGGTGGTGGCGACGGACATGTTCACGCCGCTCACCGTGCAGCGCTACACCGGGCACCTCGGCGGCGCGATCTACGGCGCACCGCGCAAGGTGCGCGACGGCCGCACGGCCTTCGGCAACCTCGTGCTCATCGGCACCGATCAGGGCTATCTCGGCATCACCGGCGCGATGCTCAGCGGCATCATGATGGCCAACGAACACGTGCTTCGGGCGCGGTGAGGGACGGCTTTCGCCGCCTGACGGCCGGCGCCACGCCCTGGGGGCGGTCTCGCGGCCGCGGGCGAGTGTCCGCCTCCGTGGCGGCCGGGTAGGACCGGTCCGCGGCCGGTCGCGCCGGACGGGGGGTGGGGTGGTGGACGTGAGTCGCGGGCGCCCAGTCGGAGACTGGACCCACCGGGCGAGCACGCTGGCCGGGTTCGGCGCGGGTGGAGGTCGCAAGGCCGGCGGTGCCGGGACCCGACTTTGCGCTTCACAGGTGCCGCGGACCGCGGCATTCGTTTCGTGGATGCCGAGATTCGAGTTCACGGCGATCGACGAGGACGGACGGGAGCGTGCCGGCACACTGGAGGCCCCCTCCGCGGAGCGCGCCGCGGCGGAGATCAAGCAGCGGGGATTTTTCCCGACCCAGGTGGCGGTCGAGGGCGGTGCGGTGGCAACGCAGCCAGCGCGACGGCGACCGCTGGTGCTCGGCCGCGTGGTGACTGCGCACGGACTGGCGGAGTTCACCCGCCAACTCGGCACGCTGGTGCAGGCGGGGCTGCCGCTGTTGCGGGCGTTGCAGGTGTTGGAGCGGCAGGAACGGCGGCCGGCGTTTCGTTTTGTGATCGGGGAACTGGCGACGGCGATCATCGGCGGTGAGGCGCTCTCGCAGGCGATGGCGCGGCACCGACGTGTGTTCCCGGAGGTGTACGTGGGCATGGTGCGCGCGGGCGAGACCGGCGGGCGGCTGGAGGTGGCGCTGCTGCAGCTCGCGCGGTTTCTGGAGAAGGCCGACCGGATCCGCCGCCGTGTGAAGGCGGCGCTCTACTACCCGACGGCGGTGCTCGTAGTGACGGTCCTTATCCTGGCGGGCCTGATGCTCTTCGTGGTGCCGAAGTTCCGGATCATCTTCCAGGAGCAGTTGCGCGGGGCGGCGATGCCGGGGCTCACGCAGGCGGTGCTGGCGGCGAGCGATTTTGTGGGGGCGAACATCGGCTGGATCGCGCTCGCCGCGGGCGGGGCGTTCGCGTTGCGGGCGGCCGCGGGGGCGACGGCGGGCGGGCGGCTGCTGCTCGACCGGGCGGCGCTGCGGGTGCCGGGGTTGGGCGAGCTGCGGCGCAAGACGGCGGTGGCGCGGTTCGCACGCACGCTGGGCACGATGCTCGGCAACGGGGTGCCGATCCTGCAGGCCCTGCAGGTGGCGCGCGACACGGCCGGCAGCGCGGTGTATGCGCGGGCATTGGACGCCGTGCGCGAACGCGTGCAGGCCGGGACGGCGGTGGCCGCGGCGCTGACGGCGACCCGGTGCTTCCCGGACCTGCTGGTGAGCATGGTTGCCGTCGGCGAGGAGACCGGTGCGTTGGCGGAGATGCTCGGCCGCGTGGCCGAAGCCTACGACGAGGAGGTGGATACGGCGGTGGGCGGGCTCACCGCGTTGCTGGAGCCGCTGCTGATCGTGTTCCTCGCGCTGACGGTGGGGACGATCGTGATCGCGCTGTTCCTGCCGATCGTGCGCATCATCCAGACGATGAGCTGAGGCGCGGCGATGTTGCTGGCATGGGTTCCCCGCGGACAGTCCCCTTCTTCCGGTTGTGGGGCGGAGCTTGCTCAGCCCGCCGGCGCTCGCTCTTGCCGGGCGAGCGAGCCCGCATCCACGCCGACTGCATGACCATGGCCGAGGCGAGCCGATGTGCCGCCGGTCGGGACGCAGTGCCGAGGAGTCCGACCGTTTACCCTCACGGTCGTGAAGGTAAACGGTCGGGGCGGACGGGACTGTGCGGATGAGATCGTCCGGCCACGGGGATCCTACGGGCCCGGGTCGGCCGGCGGGGGATTGTCGGCGCGGTGGACCGGTTGCGGACGGCCCGCCGCATCGAGTGCGACATAGGTGTAGACGGCCTCGGTGACGCACTGCTCGGTGTACGCCGCGTAACGTTGGACCCAGACTTCGATGTGGACGCTCAGCGAGGTGCGCCCGACGCGCTGCAATTCGGCGAAACAGGCGATCGTGTCGCCGACGAGCACGGGGCTGTGGAACTCCATTGCGTCGACCGCGACGGTGGTCACCCGGCAGCGGGCGATCTGGTGGGCGAGGATGGCGCCGCCGATGTCCATCTGCGCCATGAGCCAGCCGCCGAAGATGTCGCCGGCGGCGTTGGTGTCGGCCGGCATGGCGATGGTGCGGAGCACGAGTTGCCCGCGTGGGGCGCGGTCGGGGGGGAGCGGTTCGGCCATGCGGAGAGGCTAAGGGAAAGTGGCGGGTGCGAAAGTGCGGCTTGGGGAGGAACGCACAGAATTTTGTTCCGATCGGAACAAAATTCTGTGCGTTTCCGCCGGGGTGGGCGTGCGGCGGCGTGGGGGGCGGCGGGTCAGGGGAGGAGCTTGAGGTCGGCCAGCGGCACGGCGACACGGACGCCCTGCTGGAGCACGTCCATGGCGATGATCACGCCCTTGGGCGAGCGCGGGTCCTCGATCATGCCTTCCACGCCCTTGAGCGGGCCGCCGACGATGCGAACGCGGGCACCGTGCTTGAGCAGCGGATGCAGCGTCGCCTCGAGGCCCGAGGCCACGAGCGCCTCCACGGCGGCAAGTTGCACGAGGAAGGCCGCCTCGTCGGACACAGGGAGGAACCGCACGAGCAGGTCCTGCTGGTAGAGCCGGTTGCGGCGCGGTGGCTCGACCTGCGCGAAGACATAACCGGGGAAGAGCGGCTTGGTGAAGCGCCGGAGGCGGGTGCCGTAGCGCCGCTCGGAGGCGACGAGCGGCAGGCTGTGCCGGCAGGCCTCGCGGACGAGCAGCGCGGCGAACTTCTTCTCGCAACGCGGCTTGGTGTGGCAGACGAACCACGCGGCTTCGGCGGGAGCGGCTTCGGCGGGAGCGGCCTCGGCGGGAGCGGGCGTGGCGGGCCCGGCGGCGGGTTCGGGGACGGACGGAGTCATCGGGGGTCCTGCAACGTGCGGGCTTGCCGGTGGGGAGGGTTCGAGCGGTGTCGTTGCGGCGCGAGCGAGCTCGCGCCCTACAACTGAATACCGAGCTCGGACGATCGCCTGGTTGCGCAAGCGGAGTGCCACGCCGAACCGTGTTCATGCAGTCCGCGTAGGGTGCGAGCTTGCTCGCACCGCAGCGCCAGAGCGAGAACCGGGCGGTGCGACCAAGGTCGCACCCTACAAGCGGAAGCTTGTGTTCGGCAGGGTGGAAAATCGTCCGATTGCATGGTCACGCTCAGCCGCGGGCGGCGAGAAACTCGAGCGCGACGCGATACCCGGACAGGCCGAGCCCGGCGACCACGCCGACACAGGCGGCGGCGGTGAGGGACTTGTGGCGGAACTCCTCGCGGGCGTGGACGTTGGAGATATGGACCTCGACGGCGGGCAGGCCGGAGCCGGCGATGGAGTCGCGCAGGGCCACGCTGGTGTGGGTGAGGCCGCCCGGGTTGATGACGAAGCCGTCGAACCGGCGGTCGGCGAGCGAGGCGATGCGGTCGATGAGGGCGCCCTCGTGGTTGCTCTGGAAGAACTCGAGCTCGACGGGCTGGCCGGCGAAGGCCGCGCGCAGATCGCGCTCGAGGTCGGCGAGCGTGGCGTGGCCGTAGACCGCGGGCTCACGTTTGCCGAGGCGGTCGAGGTTGGGGCCGTTGAGGATGGCGAGCTTCTTCATGGCGGGAGTAGTGAGGGTGAGGAGGTGCGGAGGCAAGGCGGCGCTCAGCCATGCAGTTCGTGTCGGGTGCGAGCTTGCTCGCACCGCATGGCACGAGCGACAACCGGACGGTGGGACCGAGGTCGCCCCCTACAACCGGAGATCCGCGCCCGACAGACCGAGAGATTGCCCGATCGCATGACTAGAGCGGGCAGTCGCTCGGCAGGAACACCCAGGGCAGATCGAACCGGGTGGCGAGTTCGGCGGCGAGGGCCTGCACGCCGAAGGTCTCGGTGGCGTAGTGGCCGCAGAGATAGAGGTTGAGCCGCTCCTCCTGCGCGCGGTTGTAGACCGACTGCTTGAGCTCGCCGGTGACGAACGTGTCGATCCCGGCGGGGGCGAGGGAGTCGAGCGCGCTCATGCCGCTGCCGGTGAGCAGGGCGACTTCGCGCGGCTGCGCCGAGCCGAACTCGAGCGCGGTGACGCCGCCGGGAAACGTCTGCTCCAACCGGGCGCGCAGCGCCGCGCGGTCGGCCGGGGCGGCGGCGACCACGCCCATGTCGCGGCCCTGGTACGGGAGGAATCCACGCAGTGGCGACAGGCCGAGCGCGCGGGCGAGCAGGGCGTTGTTGCCGAGCTCGGGATGGGCGTCGAGCGGCAGGTGCGCGGAGTAGACGGCGAGGTTGGCGGCGAAGGCGATCTGGAGGCGCTCGCGCTGGGCGCCGACGAGGGGGCGGGCGCCGTCCCAGAACAGCCCGTGGTGGACGAGGAGGAAGTCGACCCCGGCGGCGGCGGCGGCGCGGAAGGTGTGCAGGCCGGCGTCGACGGCCGCGCCGAGGCGGGTGACGGTGCCGTTGTTCTCGAGCTGGAGGCCGTTGTGGGAGCCGGGGAAATCGGGAAACCCGGGGAGGCCGAGGCGCTGGTGACAGTGGGCGACGAGGTCGGCGAGGGCGGCGGGCATGGGCGGGTTGATAGCGCGCCGCCCGGCCGGGTGGCAAGTGCGTGGCCGAGACGGCTGGCGGCGGTGCGGCAGTCGAGCGACGTGGACACGATCAATCCCCGGCGGGCTGAGCGAGCTCAGCCCCTACCACCCGGAAGCCGGGGAAGCGGTGCGGTCGCGCGGGTTTCGCGGGATCGTCGCCTCCCGGCCGCATCGTCAGGGTGCTCGTGCGGCCCGGCGGCGCCGGAGGGCGGCGAGGGCGAGCAGCGCGGCGCCGGCGGCGATCCCGTAGGTGGCGGGTTCGGGCACGGGATCGACCGGCCGGTCGTAGCCGGCG
The DNA here is from genome assembly GCA_035415285.1 of Opitutaceae bacterium. Taxonomy (GTDB): domain Bacteria; phylum Verrucomicrobiota; class Verrucomicrobiia; order Opitutales; family Opitutaceae; genus CAJCBL01. The sequence goes on along the minus strand of DAOOFR010000049.1, from coordinate 11,118 downwards.
CGGACCGCGTAGATGAAGAGGCCGGGCGGTTCGTTGTCTCCTGTCGGTGGCGACTCGAGGGCGAAGACGGCGAAGGGGATCCCGCCGGCGCCGGCGAGGGCGGCGGGGCTGCCCGGATCGTAGGTGCGCGGGGCGAGCAGGCCCCAGTAGCTGTCGCCGGCGGCCGCGCCCGGGGAGTTGGCGGCAAGGTCGAACGCGTAGTAGCGGAGCGGATCCGACCCGGGCGCGAGGCGTTCGACGAAGAAGTCGAGATGGTCGAGGTCGGTGGGGAGCGGCAGGGCGTAGCTGCCGAACGCGCGGTCGGCGGCCGAGGTGCTGAGGAGGTGGTCGGCCCCGTTGTTGGTGTAGCCGAACCGGCCCCAGCAGTCGCCGGTTTCGCCGAGGAAGACGACCTCGCAGTAGAGCCCCTCGGCCACGCCGATGATCGGGCCGGGGAGGTTGGTCGGCGGGGCGTTCGGGCTCCATTGGCCCCAGGCGCGATTGACATCGTCGATGGCGGACGGTGCCGGGCATTGGGCCCCCGGGGCGACCGGGCTGGAGCCGGGGACGAGGGGGCCGAACCAGTTGAGATAGTCGGGGAGGCGGGCGGAATCCGGAGGGAGCAATCCCCCGAACGCGGTGCTGAGCGTGCAGCACAAGACGGACAGGAAGCGGCGGATCATGGTAGGCGCGAAGGTTGCGGACGTGATCGCTTCCGTGGGGGAGGAATCGTGGCGCACGGTACGCCACTAGCGCGCCGCAAACAATCGGGTGTTCCCCGATTCATTCTTCGGAAAACAGGGGTTGACAGTGCCGGAGGTGTCCGGTGTCTTCAGCGGCTTCCTATGAAAGTTGTCTCGTCCCTGAAGTCCGCGAAGAAGCGTCATCCCGACTGCCAAGTCGTGCGTCGTCGCGGCCGTCTCTACGTCATCAACAAGACCGACCCGCGCTACAAGGCGCGCCAAGGCTGATCCAACCCGAGAGATTTTTGCCGTGAAACCCGAAGGCCATCCCACGCTCAACAACGTCTGCTTCGTGGACGTTTCCACCGGCCACAAGCACATCACCAAGTCGACGATGAAGTCCCAGCGCAAGGAGACCATCGACGGCGTGGAATGCTACCTCGTGCTCCGCGACGTGACGTCCGACTCGCATCCCGCCTACACGGGCGAGAAGCGCTTGGTCGACACCGCCGGCCGTGTCGAGAAGTTCACGAACAAGTTCAAGCGCGGCGCGAAGAAGTAAGCAGCGCTCCCTCCTTTTCGCCCTCCGGTCGCAAGCCGGAGGGTTTTTTGTGCCCGGAGGGCTCGCTCGGGGGGGGGGCGACGGGGTGAGGAACGCAGACGGAGACGCCTGCGCCACGCCGTGAGCGAAGCGGAGGGATGCGCCCGCTGGCCTGGCGAACGCAAGCGGTTCAGCGGGCGGATCGCGGAGGCCGGTGCGGGAGCGCAGACGTCGATGGCCTTCGCGGCCATCGCGGCAGGCGGATGGCGCGGCGCTACTGTGCGGCCGGCGCGGTGGGGGCCGGCTGGTCGGCCGGTGCGGTGGGCATCGGCTCGGGCAGGACGATGTAGCTGATCAGGCGCTCCGGCCGGAGGTATTCGGCGGCGAGGGCATCGATCTCCTCGCGGGTGATGGCGGCGATGTCGGTCGTGCGGTTGCGGGCCCAGTCGAGCCGCTGGGGCAGTTCGCGGCTGCCGCCGAGCACGTTGCCCAGCCAGTAGGAGTTGGTGCGCGCGCTCTCGAGGATGCCGGTGAGGACGGGTTGTTTCATCCGCACGAGCTCGTCGTCGGTGATGCCGCCGGTGCGGAGCGAGTCGGCGATCTCGCGGATCGTGGCGAGGATCGTCGGGGCCTGCGCGGGATCGACGCCGACCCGCACGGACAGGACGCCGTAGCCGGGGAAGGTGAGGCTGCCTTCGTGGGATGCGTCGGGGCTGTAGGCGCCGCCGAGGCCCTCGCGGATCTTCAGGCGCAGGCGGTCCTCGATGGTGGCGGCGAGCAGGCCGAGCCGGCGGTTGCGCTGCACGTCGAGCGCGTCGTTGGTGGGCCAGAACACGAAGACGGTGCCGCGCGGGATCTCGGTCTGCACCTTGCGCTCGGCGGTGAAACCGGCGGCCGGATAGGCGACCTTGCGCTCGGCCGCGTAGGCGGGTTTCTCGCCGCGGGGCGGCAGGGTGCCGAAGGTGCGGGCCGCGAGGGCGATCGTCGCCTCGGGGTCGATGTCGCCGACGATGTTGAGCTCCAGGGGGCCGGCGGCGAGCTCGGGGGCGAGCCAGGCGCGGACATCGGCCATCGAATACCGCTCGAGCGTCTCCATCGACGGGAGACCGAAGCGCGGATCGTCGCTGGCGAGCTGGCGGGCGATCTCGAGCGGGTAGACGCCCTCGGGGGTGTGTTGGAGCCGGTTGTAGTATTGCGCCATGCCGCGGCGCAGGAGCCGTTCGCCTTCGGGTCGGAAACCGGGATCGGATACGGTGGCGGCGAGGAGTTGGAGCTGGAGCTCGAGGTCCTTGGGCGTGGTCTGGCCGGTGACGAGGAAGGCGTCCTTCTCGACGAAGAAACCGGCGCCCACCGAGCGGCCGGCGAGGATGCGGCGAAGCTCGTCGACGCTGTGTTTGCCCAGGCCCATCAGGCCGGCGGCACTTTGGGCGTAGATGTCGAGGCCGGGCTTGTCGGCGGGCATCGTGAGCACGCCGCCGCCGAGCCGGGCGGAGACGACGATCGTGGCGGCTTGGAAGTCGGTCTTCTTGAGGTTGAGCTGGACGCCGTTGGCGAAGTCGACCTGGACGATGCCCAGATCGGGGATCTCGCGGCGCGCGGCGATGGTGCCGGCGGGACCGAAGTCGGCGTAGCCCCAGGTGGCGTCGTCGATCCGGGCGGGGGCGGCCACGGCCATGGCGGTGCTCTCGGTGTAGGCCGCGGTGACGGCGGCCTCGTCGAGTTCGGCGGGGAGGTTGCCGGAAACGAAGATCAGGCGGCCGGCGGCCTTCCAGTCCTCGCGCAGCGCGGCCAGACAGTCGTCGACAGTGACGCGGGCGAGGGCCGGCTGGTAGAGATCGCGGATGGCGACGGGGTGGGAGAAGACGTTGTGGCCGTGGATGGTGGCGAGCAGGCCGGCGGCGAGGCCGGAGGAGCGGCGCGTGGGGGCCTGTTTGACGGCGTCTTCGAGGGCGTTGGCCATGTTGGCGGTGGCTTCGCGCAGTTCGGCGGGCTGGAAGCCGTGCGTGAGGGCGCGGCGCAGCTCCTGCTCGGCCACGGCGAGCGCCGCGCGCCACTGCTCGGGCTTGGTGGTGGCGATGTCGATCGAGCTGTTGGTGAGGAAATCGAGCATCTCGGAGGTGTGGACGCTCGCGCTGGTGAAGGGTGCGCCCTCCTTCTTGGCGAGCTCCTCGAGGCGGCGGTTGAACATCGTGGCGGCGAGCTGGCGCGGGAGATACTTCAGACGGGTGGCGGCGGTGTCCGGCTCGAACGCATACGGCGCCACGGTCTGGATGCCGATGCTGATCCGGGGCAGCTCGGGGTCGCGGTGGACGAGGGCGCGGACCTCGGCCGGCATCTCGACGCGGCCGAGCTCGGGCTCGGGCCGGGCGGGGGCCTGGGCCTTCATGTCGCCGAAGGCGGCGGCGATGAGCGGCGCGACGGCGGCCGGCTCGACCTGGCCGACGACGACCAGCGCCATCCGCTCGGGGCGGTACCACGTGTTATAGTAGTCGAGGAACTGTTCGCGCGGGGCGGAGCGGATGACCTCCTCGGTGCCGATGGGGAGGCGTTGGGGGATGATCGTGGCGGGCAGCAGGAACCCGAACTCGGCCAGCATCGCGCGGTATTCGGCCGAGTCGCGGTCGCGTTTCTCGGCGAGGATCACGCCGCGCTCCTGCTCGATCTCCTCGGGGAGGAAGAGGTTGCCGTCGGCGTAGTCGCGCAGGGCCTTGAAGGCCTCGCGCAGGGAGTCGGCGTCGTTCTTGGGCAACTCGACCTGGTACATCGTGCGGTCGAACCCGGTGGAGGCGTTGGTGTCGGGGCCGAAGGCCATGCCGAGCCGTTGGAAGTACTCGATGAGCTGGCCGGGCGGGAAGTTGCGGGTGCCGTTGAAGCCCATGTGCTCGATGAAATGGGCGAGGCCGCGCTGGGCGTCGGTCTCCATGAGGGCACCGGCGACGACGAGCAGGCGGACGCTGACGCGGTCGCGGGGCTCGGCGTTGGGGAGGATCGCGTAGCGCAGGCCGTTGTCGAGGCGGCCCCAGGTGACAGCCGGGTCGACCGGGATGTCGCTGGTGAGGTGGGGCCAGTCGGTCGCGGGAGCGCGCAGCGGGGCGGCGAGGGCGGAGGCCGCGAGCAGCAGCAGGCCGAACGTGAGGAACGGCAGGGTACGGTGCTTCATGCGGGGGCGAGTCAGGCGCAAGCGGGCGGCTGGCACAAGCCGGAGGTGCCGGGCGGTCGCGCCGGCCGGGCGGGCGGCCTCACCGGTGGGGGCGCGGCGGCGCGGCCAAGGCCCGACGAACCAATCCTGAGCTTGAGCCCGGCGGCGGCGGGACCGATTTTCGCGGCGATCCCCACCCGCATGCTCTGGCTCTACCGACTGTTCTTCCTTCCCGCGATGTTGCTTGCGGCGCCGTTCTATCTGCGCCGCATGTGGAAACGCGGCGGCTATCGCGCCGGTTTCGGCCAGCGCTTCGGGGCGGTGGCGCCGCTGCCGGCGAAACGCCCCGGTGTCACCAGGATCTGGCTGCAGGCGGTGAGCGTGGGCGAGGTGCTGGCGATGGGGCCGCTGCTCCGGCGGTTGACGGAGGACGGCCGCTCCGAGGTGTACCTGACGACGACCACGAGCACCGGATACGCGCTGGCGCGGGAGAAGTTCGGCGCGGCGACGGTGGGCGTGGGCTACTTCCCCCTGGACTGGTGGCTGTTCAGCCGGCGGGCGTGGGCGGGGGTGCAGCCCGATCTCGTGCTGCTGGCGGAGAGCGAACTCTGGCCCGAGCATCTGGCGCAGGCGGCGCGGCGCCGGGTCCCGGTGGTGCTCGTCAACGCCCGGCTCTCCGACCGCAGCTACCGGCGGCTCTCGGCGGTGCGCACGCTCGCCGGCCGGCTGTACCGCAAGATCGCGCGCATCCTGCCCTCGTCGGACCAGGACGCGGAGCGGTTCCGCGGGCTCGGGGTGCCGGCCGGGAAGCTCGTCACCACGGGCAACCTGAAGTTCGACGTGGCGATCCAACCGCTCGATACCTGGGAGCGCGCGATGCTCCGGCGCGAGCTCGGCTTCGCCGACAACCAGCTGGTCGTGCTTGGTTCCTCGACGTGGCCGGGCGAGGAGCTGGCGATGCTGCGCGTGCTGGAGCGCGCGCGGCGCGACGGGGTGATCTGCCAACTGCTGCTGGTGCCGCGGCACGCGGAGCGGCGCGGCGAGATCGAGGCGCTGCTGCGGCAGCGGCCGCTCAACTGGCATTTCCGCTCGCGCGGGCAGGCGCTCGGGCAGGTCGACGTGTGCGTGGCCGACACCACTGGCGAGCTCCAGAAACTCACGCAGGTAGCGGATGTGGTGTTCGTGGGCAAGAGCCTGCCGCCCAACGAGGGCGGGCAGACGCCGATCGAGGCCGCGTTGCTGGAGAAACCGATCCTGTTCGGGCCGGCGATGAGCAATTTCCGCGTGGCGGCCGCCGCGCTCACCGAGTGCGGCGCGGCGCTGCGCGTGGCCGACGAGGTCGAACTCGTCGACGAGGGGCTCGCGCTGCTGCGCGATGCCGGGCGGCGCGCGGCGATGGCGGCGGCGGCCGGCGCCTGGCACAAGGCCAACCAGGGCGCGATGGAGCGCACGCTGCGCGAACTCGACCGGTATCGGGCTTGAGCGGATGTGGCGCGGCGGGACGGGGTCCGCCGCGATACGGGCCCCGGCGGCGGGCGGCGCGGGAAATTGACGTCGGGCGCGAATCGCACACGGTCCGGCCCCTCGGGTTGCGACGGCGGCGCGCGCTGCGCCCCGGCCCGAGTGATGTTACCCAACTCCAACAGGAATCCATGAAATCCATCCGTGTTCTGCTCACCCTCTCGGTCTTCGCCCTTTGTGCGGGCTTGGCGTCCGCCGACTGCGGGACCTGCGAGAAGAAGGACAAGTGCACCGACGCCGATAAGGCCGCCTGCGCCGAGAAGTGCGACAAGGCGAAAGCCGACTGCCCGAAGGACTGCGACCAACCCTGCTGCCAGAAGGACTGTGCCGCTGCCGACCAGGCCAAGTGCGAGAAGAAGGCGAAGTGTTGCGACAAGGCTGCGAAGGACGCCAAGGCCCCGGCCGCCGAGAAGAAATAGTCAGCGCACAGCGCCAGAACCTTAGCCGCCGCGAGAGATGCGGCGGCTTTTTTGCGCGGGTTACCGGAGGCGACAGAAGACCACGAAGGAAACAAAGGACGCGCGGACAAAGGGTGATCCCCATGCGGGCCAGGGGGTCTTCGGTCGCAGCGCCAAAGCTACAGCCGGGAGGCTGATCCATCTTCGTTTCCACTTCGCGCTCCTTGTCGCTTGAGGGGAGGCAGACCGCGGCGCATTCGCGTTTTCACCACGGCGACGGCGATCGAGTACATGTGCCCACTCCTTTGCCGGAGCCTGCTGGCAGGCGATCTGTGCGCGGAATCGCCTGCACGCAGGCTCCTACCGCAATCACAGAAACGACACCAATCGAAGAGCTGTGCCCGGCGCAGGAGATGTCTTGGAGCGAAGGCAGCCCGGCCAGAGGCAACACTCCGCTCAGCGGCGCCGCCGAGGCGCGATGTGATGGATGAGGCGTACGGCCTCGTCGATCCGGCCGGTGTCGCACACGCCGATGAGCCGGCCGAAGGAGTAGACGGGAAAGAACCGCTGTTTGCCACGGGCCAGATCGGCGACGACCGGGCCGAGCGGCCATTCGGCCTGGAGCACGGAGAACTCGTGGTCGGCATGGAGGCTGAGCGGGTCGTGTTCGCGGCCGGCCCGCAGCGCCGCGGCGAGGCGGGAGCGCGGCACGAGCCCCACGGGTCCGGTGGCCTCGATGAGCAGCAGATCTTGGGATACGGTGCGGCGCAGGGTCGCGAACGCGGCTCCCACGGTGGTCGCGGGGGGGAAGGCCAGGTAGTCGGAGCGGGTGACGTTGGCGACGATCAGGCCGGCGTAAAACTCGCGGTTGCGCACGAAGCGGTACTCCGTCTCCGCGCCGTAGGCGATGAAGAGGAACAGGACGGCGAGCAGCCAGAGCCCGTTGTCCTCCGCGACCAGTTCGTAGGTGACGACGGCCGTGGCGATCGCCAGGGCGATCGTCTGGCCGATGCGCGCGGCCCAACGGGTGGCGGCGAGATAGTCGAGCCGCAGGCCGAGCAAGGCTCGCAGCACGCGGCCGCCGTCCATGGGGAAGGCGGGCAGGAGATTGAAGGTGCCCATGATCAGGTTCACGGCCAACAGGGTGTCCGGCACCTCCGCCCAACTGGCCGGCGTTCCCGCGGCGCTGGGCGAATTTGACCAGCCGAAGAAGAGCGCGAGCAGGCCGGCGAGCAGGAAGTTCACGGCCGGACCGGCGAGGGCGATGAGGATCTCGCGGCGCGGTTGGCGCGGGATCGAGTCGAACTCCGCCATCCCGCCGATCGGCAGCAGGAGGATGCGCGAGGCGCGGATGCCATAACGCCGGGCGGCGAACGCATGGCCCAGTTCGTGCAGTACGACGATGACGAACATCAGAACGACGGTGCTCACCGACGATACCACGCCGGTGGCGCCGCCATTGCTTGCGCCGAGCCAGCCGGCAAACGCCAGGAGCAGCACGAACGTAGCGTGCACCTCCAAGCGAATGCCGAAGACCCGGAACAAGGCGATTGACCAGCGAAGCATCGAAACGAAAAAATCCATTTGGCCGCGGCGCCATTGCCGTTGTCAACCCATGCCCACGATGTCTGCCGACCCTTCTGCGCCGAAAACGCCCGCGATCCTCATCATCGACGACGACGAGGAGATCCGCTACTCGCTCGGTCGGGTGCTCGGCACGCGCCAGTATCACATCGCCGAGGCCGGCAGCGGCGAGGAGGGCATCGCCGCCGCCAAGAAGGCCGCGCCCGACCTGGTGTTTCTCGACATCCGCATGGGCGGCATGAGCGGCATCGAGACGCTCCAGCACCTGCGCGCGGCGCACCCGCAGCTGCTCGTCGTGCTCATGACCGCCTTCGGCACCGCGCAGACGGCGATCGAGGCGATGAAGTTCGGCGCGTTCGACTACGTGATGAAGCCGTTCGACGCCGACAAGGTCCTCGCGATCGCCGAGAACGCGCTCAAGACCAAGGCCGATCTCCAGACCGCCGCCGCCTACAAGCCCAAGCTCAAGAGCGAGGACTACAAGGAGGGCATCGTCGGCTCCTCGCCCGCCATGCAGGAGGTCTTCAAGGTCATCGGACAGGTGACCGCCAGCGACGTCACCGTGCTCATCTCCGGCGAGAGCGGCACCGGCAAGGAGCTCGTCGCCCGCTGCATTTTCCAGCACAGCCACCGCTCGGCCAAGCCGTTCATGGCCGTCAACTGCGCCGCGATTCCCGAGAACCTCATCGAGAGCGAACTCTTCGGCCACGAGCGCGGTTCGTTCACCGGCGCGACCGGTCAGCGCAGCGGCAAGTTCGAGCTGTGCGACGGCGGCACGCTCTTCCTCGACGAGATTGGCGACATGTCGCTGGCCGCGCAGACCAAGATCCTGCGCGTGCTCCAGGAGGGAGAGATCCAGCGCGTGGGCGGCACCGAGACGCTCAAGGTCGATGTGCGCATCATCGCCGCGACCAACCGCGACCTCGAGGCGATGGTGAAGGCGAAGACCTTCCGCGAAGATCTCTACTACCGGCTCGCCGTCGTGCGCCTGCGCCTGCCCAGCCTGCGCGAGCGCACCACCGACATCCCGGAGATCGTCGACTTCATGCTCCAGAAACTGGAGAAGGCGAAGAAGACGCGCGTGCGCAAGGTCGCGCCCGAGGCGATGGAAATCCTCGTCCACCATCGCTGGCCGGGCAACGTGCGCGAGCTGGAGAACGCCGTCTACCGCAGCGCCGTGATCGCGCAGGGCGACACGATCCTCGCGAAGGATCTGCCCGCCGAGTTGCGCGAGGCCGGCGGTCCTGCCGTCGCGCCGGCAGCCCCGGTGGCCGTCGCGCCGGTGGCCGGCGAAGCCCCGGTGGCCGCCGCGGCAGCCGTGTCGGCGCCGGTGGCCGGGGCCGTTCCGGAGAGCCTGGAGGGTGCGCTCGACTTCATCTTCCAGCGCCTCAGTGCCGACAAAGCGGAGACGATTCTCGAGCGCCTCGAGCGCGAGATGATCGTGCGGGCGCTGAAGGAATTCGGCGGCAACCAGGTGCGCACGGCCGAGCGGCTGGGCATCACCCGGGCCACGCTGCGCAAGCGGCTCGACGCGCTCCGCGGCGAGCCGAGCGCGGAGTAGGGGGCGGCGCGCGTACTCTGGACTCGAGATAGACCACGGGTCTGGAGACCCGTGCCACGGAGAAGGAATGGCCGTTTCGTTTCCTTCGTCAGCTTCGGTCGACTGCCGAGTCCGGCGGGGCTCAGTCCGTGCGGAAGACGATGGACTCCTGCTGGGTGGCGTCGGCGCGGAGCCAGAGGTTTCCCTCGATGTCGGCGCAGTCGATCACACGCACGATGTCGGCGAAGCGGGTGGCGTCGGGCTCGAGCTCGAGCAGGCGGTTGGGCGCCTGGCGGAACCAGGCGGTGTCGAAGTTGTTGCCGGCGCCCTTCGGGAAGTAGGCGAGGTAGAGCATGTCGTGCTCGACGATGTCGTTGAAGAAGTGGGTGCCCAGCGACACGTCGGGGATGAGCCGCTCGTGCATCTCGACCATCTCGCACACGACGCTGGCGCGGCTGATCTCGCCGAAGGCGACGGGGATGCCGAGGGAGGGGCTGTGCGTGCCCCAGCGGCCCGGGCCGATGAGCATGAGCCCGCGGTCGTCCTCCGGGTGCCGGCGGTTGAGCCGGCCGATGAGGCGGGCCACGGCGTAGCGGTCCTGGTCGTTGAGCGCGGCGTAGGTCTCGGTGACGATGTAGATGATACGGGTGAGCGGCTGCTCGCGGCTCACGCCGATGACGGCGCCGTTGGCGGTGAGCAGGCGCTGGCGCTCGACCTGCTCGGAGGGCCGGAGCATGCCGGTCTCGCGCTGGATCTGGAAGGTGCGGCACTGGAGCAGGTGGATGCGGTAGGTGCCGTCGGCGAGGAAGTTGAGGGTGAACTCGACGTCGACCGGGTGCTCGTAGGCGTCCTCGAGCAGGGAGAGCATGCGGCGCAGGTCGGGGGCGACGGTGGTCTCGGTGAGCAGGCGGTCGAAGGTGATCCAGGGGTAGTTGTCGGTGTATGTGAGATACAGATCGAGCGGGAAGTCGGTGGGCTCCTTGATGACCTCGGGAAACTCCAGTGACACGAACTGGCCCTCGCGCAGGTCGAGGCAGTCCATGCGGCGTTGGCAGTGCTCGCGGGCGTCGTCGAAGCTGGCCTCGGGGCGGCGGCCGGGGGCGTTGAGGGCGACGAGGCGGGTGTAGTCGTCGTCGCTGCGGTCGACGGCGCGGGTGCCCAAGCCGAAGACGAGGCGCACGACGCCGGCCTGCGGGTCGATGTCCTGGTGCCAGGCGAAGGGGTTGTAGGAGAGGCCGACGCCGGCGGCCTGCGGGTAGTAGTAGCGGCCTTGGGGGGAACCGGATACGCGCATGATGAGCAACGCCATGCGTTCCTCGCTGTGGAGCAGGCCGCGGCGCTTGCGGTAGCGCAGGGCCTCCTCGTCGAGCACGCTGGCGTACACGGTGCGGACAGCCTTCAGCAGCTCGGTCATGCGCTGCTCGCGCGAACCGCGGTTGACGACGAAAACGCTCTCGTACTTGCCGGAAAAGGCGTTGCCCCGGGCGTCTTCAAGGATGGAGCTGGAGCGGACGATGTACGGCGACTCGCCGAAGTAATCGATCATGCCCTGGAACTGCTCCATGATGTTGTTGGGGAAGCGTCCGAGCGTGATGCGACGGCGGCCTTCCTCAAGGCCCTGCAGGAAGGTCTCGTCGTTCTTCTGCTGCTCGCGCAACCACCAGACCTTGTTCTGCACGAGGAAGGTGACGAACACCTCGGCGCCGACGAAGAACGAGTCGTGGGCCTCGAGC
>DAOOFR010000048.1:4602-20171 GCA_035415285.1 Opitutaceae bacterium | reverse complement strand
GGTGGGGCTGCTCGCCGGCGGGATCGCCCACGATTTCAACAACCTCCTGCAGATCATCGGCGGCAACGCCCAGTTCGCCGATGATCCGGACGTCCCCGACGCCGATCGCCGCGCCTGCCTGCAGGAAATCAACAAGACCGTGCAACGCGCCTCCCAGATGACGCGCCAACTCCTGGCCTTCAGCCGGCGCCAGGCGCTCTGCCGCGAGGAGACCGAACTCAACGCCTTCGTCGCCGACCATGTGCAGATGATCCGGCGCCTCATCCCCGAGACCATCACGCTCGATCTTGTGCCCGCCCCGGCGCCGCTCCGCCTCCAGGCGGACCGCGGTCAGCTCGAGCAGGTGTTTCTCAACCTCTGTCTCAACGCCCGCGACGCCATGCCGAAGGGCGGCACCCTCACGATCCGGCTCGACTCCCTCGTGCTCGCGGGCGCCGCCGCCGAGCGCCGTCGCCTCCCGGCCGGGAAGGAATATATCCGTATCGTTGTTTCCGACACCGGCCATGGCATGGACCCGTCCGTTCTCGACCGGATCTTCGACCCGTTCTTCACCACCAAGGCCCGCGACAAGGGGACCGGGCTCGGCCTCGCCGTCGTCTACGGAATTGTGCGCCAGCACGAAGGGCACATCGAAGCCGCCAGCGCACCCGGGCGCGGGACGCAGTTCACCATCCACCTGCCCCTGCGCAACGAACGGGGAGCCCAGCGCGACCACCCCACCGCGGAGGCCGCAGCCCCGCACCATGCCGGCGGCACGATCCTCCTCGCCGAGGACAACGAGCCCATCCGTCGCATCGCGGTCACCACGCTCGAGCGCGCCGGCTACCGCGTCCAGGCCTGCGCCGACGGCCGCGCGGCCGTCGAATGTTTCCAGCGCGATCCGGCCGGCTTCGACCTGCTTTTCTTCGACGTGATGATGCCCAACCTCACCGGCTTCGAGGCGGCCCGCCTGTGCCGCCAACTCCGGCCGGAGATCCCCGTCATCTTCGCCAGCGGCTACGCGGCCGACTCCGTCGACCAGGACGAAAGCATCCCCGAGGGCGCCCACCTGCTGCAGAAGCCCTACCGGGCCGAGTCGCTGCTCCAGCTCGTCGCCCGGATGCTCGCCGCCCGGCGCAGTTGAATCCGGCGCGGTGCCGGGCCGCGTGGACGTGTGGTCACCGGACCGGCAACACGTGGCGGTAGAAGAAGAGGAAATGGCAGGCGCTGCCGCCGAGCACGAACAGGTGCCAGATCGCGTGGCCGTACGGCAGCCGCCTCCACACGTAGAACGCCACGCCGGCCGTGTAGGTCACGCCGCCGGCCACCAGCCACCCCAGCGCCGCGCCGGACAAGCGCTGCCACAGCGCCGGCAGCGCAAACACCACGATCCAGCCCATCGCCACGTACGCACCGAGCAGGACCTTCTGGAAACGCTGGATGAAAAGAAACTTCAGCGTGATGCCGGCGACCATCACGCCCCACACGATCCCCGCCATCGTCCAGCCCAGCGGCCCGCGCAACGTCACCAGCAGGATCGGCGTGTAGGTGCCGGCGATCAGGGCGAAGATCGCCGCGTGGTCGCAGCGCTTCAACCACGCCTTCGCCTTCGCGCCCGGAACCGCGTGGTAGAGCGTCGAGGCCAGATAGAGCGCGATGAGCGAGGCGCCGTAGAGCGAGAAGCTCACCACCCGCCACGGATCGCCCACCCGGGCGGCGCCGCCCACCAGCACCACCAACGCCGCGATCGCAAGCACCACGCCCACGCCGTGGGTGATGCTGTTGGCGATCTCCTCACCGGTCGAATACGCCTTCGTCTCGCTCATCGCTCCGCATCCTCGCGCCGCCCGCCGGCGGAAGCCAGTCCGCATTCCGCCCCGCCGTGGGCGTGACGGAGTTCCGCTCAGCCCCCAGGCCGCGGCGCAGGCGTCCCGGCCTGCGTCTCTCGCCACCGCAGTTCTCCCGGATCGCCGGCACCGCGGCCGGCGCCACGCCACCGCTTGGGCAACGCCCAGCTCCAGTGCAGCTCCTCCTTCGCAGGACGCGGACGCGAAGAAGCCCGCCGACTAACCGGCGGGCTTCCGGAAAAAAGCGGCGTGATGGATCGAACCTACTCGATCCTCACTCCCCGCTACTCGCTACTTCATCCCCACCTCACGTCTTCCAGAGCTGGAGGACCTTGAGATAGTTGGCGCGCTCGAAGGCGGAGGGGTCGGGACAGTTCTGGAGGCTGAGGGCACCGCGCATCTGGCCCACCGACTCGTACTCCTTCTCCTGCATCCATTTCTCCAAGCCATCGAGCAGGGTGCGGAGGTGGGCGGGGTTGTGCTTGAGGATCGAGGAGACCACCTGCACCGCACTGGCGCCGGCCAGGATCGCCTTCGTGACGTCGCCGGCCGAGTGCACGCCGCCCGTGCAGGCCAGCGGCAGCTTCACCTGTCCGAAGAGGATCGCCAGCCAGCGCAGGCGCAGGCGCAACTCCTCGGGCGAGGAGAGGTCGAGCTTCGGCAGCACTTCCAGCGCCTCGAGGTCGATGTCGGGCTGGTAGAAACGATTGAAGAGCACGAGGCCGTCGGCCCCGTTGGCCTCGATCTCCTTGGCCAGATGGGCGAGCGAGGAGAAGAAGGGCGAGAGCTTCACCGCCACGGGGATCTTCACGCCGGCCTTCACCGTGCGCACGATCTCGAGCAGGTCGGTCTCGACCTCCTCGCCGGAGACGGCGGCGTCGGTGGCCAGGTAGTAGAGGTTCAACTCCAGCGCGTCGGCGCCGGCCTGCTGGATGAGGTTGGCGTACTCGACCCAGCCGCCGAGCTGCGTGCCGTTGAGCGAGGCGATGACCGGAAGCTTGCAGGTCTCCTTCACCTTGCGGATGTGCTCGAGGTACTCCTGCGGGCCGAGCGCGTAGTCGTCGCTCTCGGGGAAGAAGCTCGCCGCCTCGGCGAAGACGTCCTCGTGGCGCTTGAGATGGGCGTATTCGGCCTTCATCTCGCGGTCGATCTGCTCCTCGAAGAGCGAGTGCAGCACGATGGCGGAGGCGCCGGCGTCCTGCAGCGCCTTCACGCTGTCGAGGTTGTCGACCAGCGGTGAGGCGCCGGGCATGACCGGATTGGCGAGCTTGAGACCGAGGTAGGTGGTGGAGAGATCGAGTGCCATGGGTATATCTGGGTTCTGTGTGGAAACTGTGGACTCCGGCGGGGGCGCGGCGCGCGGGCCGCGAGGATCGGAAGAAGGGAGCGAGGAGGCGGGGGCCGGCAACCGGCCGGGCGAGAAAAAGGGCGGTGCCGCGAACGGCACCGCCCCGAAAGCTTCACTGGAAGCGCTGGTGCATCGGAGACATCAGGACGCAGCCGGCGCGGCGGGGGCGGCCTTCGCGGCGGCGGCGGCCTTGCTGGCCTCCGCCATCTGCTGGTAGACCGTCCAGCGGGCGTTGACGTTCTTCTGCGCGATCTCGGCGAGGGCCTTGGCGCGCTCCGGGGCGGCCTTGTGCAGGAACTTGTAGCGGATCTCGTTCTGCGTGTACTGCGAGAGCGCGACCTTCGGCGCGGCCGAATCGAGCACGAAGTCCGCCTCGCCCCGCGCGATGCGGCGCGGGTCGTAGCGGAACATCGGCCAGTGGCCGGACTCGACGGCGAGCTTCTGCTGGTCGAAGCCGTTGGCCAGCGAGTAGCCGTGGGCGATGCAGTGCGCGTAGGCGATGATCAGCGACGGGCCGTCGAAGCTCTCGGCCTCGCGGATGGCCTGGATCGTCTGCGTGTCCTTGGCGCCCATGGCGATGCGGGCGACGTAGACGTTGCCGTACTGCACGGCCATCAGGGCGAGGTCCTTCTTGCCGGTGTCCTTGCCGTTGGCCGAGAACTTCGCGACCGCGCCGATCGGCGTGGACTTCGACTTCTGGCCGCCGGTGTTGGAGTACACCTCGGTGTCGAGCACGAGGATGTTGACGTTGCGGCCGGTGGAGAGGACGTGGTCGACGCCGCCGTAGCCGATGTCGTAGGCCCAGCCGTCGCCGCCGAACACCCACACGCTCTTCTTGACGAGGTAGTCGGCGATCTGGAGGAGGGTCCTGGCCTGGAGGGAGCCGAGGCCGGCGAGCTTGGCCTTCACCGCGCCGACGACGCGGCGCGCCTCGGCGATGCCGGTCTCGTTGGACTGGTCGGCCTTGGCGAGCGCCTCGACGAGGCCGTCGCCGAGCTGCGGGGCGAGCTCCTTGAGCAGGAGGTGCGCCTTGGCTTCGAGCTGGTCGGCCGCGAGGCGCAGGCCGAGACCGTACTCGGCGTTGTCCTCAAACAGCGAATTCGACCAGGCCGGGCCGCGGCCGGCCCCGTCGGTGCAATACGGGGTGGTGGGCAGGTTGCCGCCGTAGATCGAGGTGCAGCCGGTGGCGTTGGCCACGAGCATGCGGTCGCCGAAGAACTGCGTGACGAGCTTGATGTACGGGGTCTCGCCGCAGCCGGTGCACGCGCCGGAGAACTCGAAGAGCGGCTCCATGAACTGCGAGCCCTTCAGGTCGGTCTTGAGCTTGGTGCGGTCGGGCTTCGGGAGCTGGAGGAAGAAGCTCCAGTTCTCGCTCTCCTGCTTCACCAGCGGGGCCTGCGGGGCCATCATGAGGGCCTTCTTCTGCAGGTTGGTCTTGTCCTTGGCCGGGCAGACCTTGGCGCAGAGGGTGCAACCCGTGCAGTCCTCGGGCGAGACCTGGATGGTGAAGGAGCAGTCCGGATTCTCGTTGGAGCGGAACTTCGTGCTCTTGAAGGTCGCGGGCGCGCCCTCGAGGGCCGTGTTCGGGTAGAAGCTCGTGCGGATCGCGGCGTGCGGGCAGACCAGCGCGCACTTGTTGCACTGTATGCACAGCGAGGCGTCCCACACCGGGATCTCCTGCGCGATGTTGCGGCGCTCCCAACGGGTGGTGGAGAGCGGATACGTGCCGTCGATCGGGAAGGCGGAGACGGGGAGCAGGTCGCCTTCGCCGGCCATCATGCGGGCGGTGACGCGCTGCACGAAGTCCGGGGCCTCGGCCGGGACGACCGGCGGGCGGCGGCGGGTGGTGGTCGGCGCGGCCGGGACGGTGATCTCGTGGAGCGCGGCGACCGAGTTGTCGACCGCGGTCCAGTTCTTCTTCACCACGTCCTCGCCCTTCTTGCCGTAGGACTTCTGGATGGCCTTCTTGATCGCCGCGATCGCCTCCTCCTTCGGGAGGATGCCGGCGAGGGCGAAGAACGCCGTCTGCATGACGGTGTTGATCTGGCCGGTCATGCCGCTGTCCTTGGCCACCTTGTAGGCGTCCATCGTGTAGACCTTCATCTTCTTGGCGATGAGGGCCTGCTGCATCTCCAGCGGGAGGCTGTCCCAGACCTGCTGGGGCGTGCCGGTGGCGTTGATGAGGAACGTGGCGCCGGGGCGGGCGATCGTCGTCATGTCCACCTTGTCGAGGAACTGCTGCTGGTGGCAGGCGACGAAGTTGGCCTGGCGGACGAGATACGTGGAGCGGATCGGCTTCGGGCCGAAACGCAGGTGCGAGGTCGTCATCGCGCCGGACTTCTTCGAGTCGTACACGAAGTAGCCCTGGGCGTAGAAGTCGGTGCCCTCGCCGATGATCTTGATCGAGTTCTTGTTGGCCGAGACGGTGCCGTCGGCGCCGAGGCCGAAGAAGACCGCGCGGGTCACGTCGTCGGTCTCGATGTCGAGATCCATGTCGTAGTCGAGCGAGGTGCCCGACACGTCGTCGACGATGCCGACGGTGAAGTGGTTCTTCGACTTCTCCTTCGCGAGGTTGTCGTACACGCCGATGATCATCGCCGGCGTGAACTCCTTCGAGCCGAGGCCGTAGCGGCCGCCGATGACCTTCTCGATCTTGCGGCCGGACTCCGCGAGCGCGGCGATGACGTCGAGATAGAGCGGCTCGCCGATGGCGCCGGACTCCTTCACGCGGTCGAGCACGGCGATCTGCTTCACGCTGGCCGGAATGGCCTTGATGAAGGCGTCGATCGGGAACGGGCGGAAGAGGCGGACGGAGATCGCACCGACCTTGGCGCCCTTCTTGTTGAGATAGTCGATGGTCTCGCAGACAGCCTCGAAGCCGGAGCCCATGATGACAATGACGCGCTCGGCCTGCGGGTCGCCGTAGTAGTCGAAGAGGTTGTACTGGCGGCCGGTGAGCTCGGCGAACTGGTCCATCTTCTTCTGCACCAGCCCCGGGAGGGCGGCGTAGTAGTTGTTGGCCGACTCGCGGGCCTGGAAGAAGACGTCGGGGTTCTGCGCCGTGCCGCGGATCATCGGCTTGTCGGGCGTGAGGGCGCGGTCGCGGAAGGCGGCCACGGCGTCCTCGCTGAGCAGGCTGCGCAGGTCGTCGTCGGAGAGCAGGTTGACCTTCTGGATCTCGTGCGAGGAGCGGAAGCCGTCGAAGTAGTGCAGGAACGGCACGCGGCCCTCGAGGGTCACGGTGTGGGCGATGGCGGCGAGGTCGTGCGCCTCCTGCGGGGTGTTGCCGCAGAGCATCGCGAAGCCGGTCTGGCGGCAGGCCATGACGTCGCTGTGGTCGCCGAAGATCGAGAGCGCGTGGGTGGCCAGCGCGCGGGCCGAGACGTGCAGCACGAACGGCAGGAGCTCACCGGCGATCTTGTACATGTTCGGGATGTACAGCAGCAGGCCCTGGGAGCAGGTGAACGAGCTCGAGAGCGAGCCGGCCTGGAGCGAACCGTGGACCGCACCGGCGGCGCCGGCCTCGGACTGCATCTCCATCACCTCGGGCACCTGGCCCCAGAGGTTGGTCTTCTGCTTGGCCGCCCACTCGTCGCAGAACTCGCCCATGGGCGACGACGGGGTGATGGGGTAGATCGCGAACACCTCGTTGAGGCGATACGCGACCGACGCGGCGGCTTCGTTGGCGTCCATCGCGACGCACTTGGGTTGGAGTGGTTTGATCACGGTAGTGAGCGTTGTTGGAAAAGACTTTTAGACGATTAAAGCAGTATTCCATACCCCCCGGGGGCAGGGCTCGTCAACGCTTGCGAAAGGCTGGGCGTTTTTTGTGTCCGCGAGCACGACGTTGACCCGCGACAAGCCCCACCACCACCGGCTCCGAGACACGCCGACATGGAGATCCCACGACTCTGGGCTCCTTCGGCCGGCAACGGTTCGCTCCCCCCGGGGGTCGCCCGCAGACAGTACCGCGCAAGCGACACTCGGCGTGCCGAACAGGCCCCCCCCGGGGCCGGCTCCGTCTATCCCTGTGTTCGCGCCCCTCGCCGCGCCCTCGTGCAACTCGGCCCATCGGTTCGTACCCCGCCGCCAGCCCGCACCGCCCCGGCCCGGAACGAGGTCCGCCGCAACACCGCACCCTCCCCGCGCTCCCCCTCCTCCGCGCCGCAAATCGCCCCCCCCACTTACCCCGCCCTCGATCCCTCACCCCACCGACCAGCTTTCCGCCAAATACATTCACGACCGTGGAAGTATTTGGCGGCAGGCGCGGAGCGGGTATCACCTCTCAGAGCCAAAACGAGTCCAAACCCTTCCGCCAAATAAGTTCACGGTCGTGGACTTATTTGGCGGAAGGCGTAGCCTCTTCGCTGTGCCACGGAACTTCAGCCGGAAGACTCGCGTGCTTCTCGAATGCCTCGCCGAGGCCATCGCAGACACCGCCTCGACCCTCGCCAGCCCCAGCATCGGCCGTTTCGAGTCAGGGGGGCACGACGACGAGCCGCTCGAGCGGAAACTATTCCGCCTCGCCGAGCGCGGGGTCATCACCTTGCCCGAACCTGCCGATCCCCGAATCGTGCGCCTCACCGAACTCGGCCAAGCGCTCGCCGCCGGCGCTCACCCGCCCTCGACCCGCTGGGCGCGTCCGTGGGACGGCCACTGGCGGATGGTCCTCTTCGACGTGGCCGAGCACGAGCGCCCGGTGCGCGACCGACTCCGCGACACCCTCCACGCCGCGAAACTCGGCTACCTCCAAGGCAGCGTCTGGATCTCACCCGATCCGCTCGACCCGCTCCGCGACGCCATCCGCGCGATGACGGCAAACCCCGAGGCACTCCTGTTCTTCGAGGGCCGCCCCTCCGCCGGCGAGTCCGACGCCGCCCTGGTTGCCGGCGCCTGGAACTTCCCCCGGTTGGCCGAGGCCCACCGCGAATGCCTCACGCTGCTGCACCACGCCCCCGCCGAGTCGGATCCGCCGGACCGCTGGCGCACGTGGTTGCTGCAGGAACATGAAGCCTGGCAACGGGCACTCGCCCTCGATCCACTCCTTCCGGACGCCCTGCTTCCGCAGAACTATCTGGGCAAGGAAGTCCACGCGTTGCGCCGCACGCACCTCCGCCGCGCCTTGCGCTTCGGCTACGGCCTCTCGCCGCTTCCCGCCAAATAGGTCCACGCCCGTGAGCGTATTTGGTCGCGCGCGGAGGGGGCCATGAGGCGCGGCCCGCGCAAGTATCCGTACAGGCTGGGCCCGCCAGCAAGCGGCGGTCGTCTCGCCGCACGTTTGCGCCGTTGAGAGGAGAATCGTCTTTCTCCGCGCCGCCGCTCAACCGAACATAGCCGTTTCCTCCATGTCAGCCTTGCCTCACGCCCTGCGCGAACTGCGCCCCACCCTCCGACTGGCCCTGCCGATCACGGCCGGCAACGTGGGCCAGATCCTCATCGGGCTGACGGACTGCATCATGATCGGCCGCGTGGGCGCGGTGCCGCTGGCGGCGTCGGCCTTCGCGGGGGCGCTGTTCGTCGTGGCCTACCTGCTCGGGATCGGGATCCTCACGCCGGTGGCGGTGCGCGCCGCCGAGGCGCACGGGGCCGGGCGCCCGCGCGAGGCGGGCGAGACACTCCGCCACGGCCTCGTGATCGCGGCGATCACGAGCACCCTGCTGGCGTTCGTCCTGACCGGACTGTCCCTCAAGCTCCAGCTCTTCGGCCAGCCGGCTCCGGTCGCCGCGGCCGCGCAGGCGTACCTCGTCATCATCGGCTGGTCGTTACTGCCGGGCCTCGGCTTCCTGGCAGTGAAGAACTACTACGAGGCGCTCCACCGCCCGTGGACGCCGCTCTACTGGGTGCTCGGCGGCCTGGGTCTCAACGTGTTCCTCAACTGGGTGTTGATCTACGGCCGCCTCGGCGCGCCCGCGCTCGGACTCACCGGCGCCGGCTGGGCCTCGCTGCTCTCGCGTCTCGCGGTGTTCGTCGGCTTGTGGTGCAGCCTGCAACGCGATCCGGCGCTCGCCCCCGCGCGGCCGCTGCGCTGGCTCGCCCGCCTGCGCGGCCGCGAACTCGCCGCCCAGTTCGCCCAAGGCTGGCCCGTCAGCCTGCAATTGTTCTTCGAGTCATCGCTGTTCTCGGTGAGCGCGATCTTCATGGGCTGGCTCGGAACCGTGGCGTTGGCGGCGCACCAGGTCGCGCTCAACTGCGCCGGCACCACCTTCATGTTCCCGCTCGGGCTTTCCCACGCCCTGGCCGTGCGCCTCGGCCATGCGCGCGGCGCCGGCCACGGGCACCTGCTGCGGGTGATCGGCTTCGGCGGCATCGGGGCCGGGGTGACGCTCATGGCCTGCTTCAGCGTGATGTTCCTCGTTGCCGGCCCCCTCATCGCCAGCGCCTTCATCCGCGACCCGGAGGTCGTCAAGTTGGCGGCGCGGCTGCTGATCGTGGCCGGCGTCTTCCAGATCTTCGACGGCACGCAGGTCACCGCCATGGGCGCGCTGCGCGGCCTGGCCGATGTGCGCACGCCCACCGTGATCACATTCTTTGGATACTGGCTGTGCGCCGCGCCCGCGGCCTGGCTGCTCGGTTTCCCGCTCGGCCATGGCGCGCTCGGCGTCTGGTCGGGCATGGCGGTGGGCCTGTTCCTGTGCGCGCTGCTGCTGGTGGCGCGCTTCGTCGCCCAGACGCGGACACCGCGCGTGTGACCGCCCGCCACCCGGGCAAGCACCGCGAACACCGCCCGAGGTTTCGCGCTCGCGGGCACGCCGCCCGCCGGCTTCGCTCGGCGCCATGTCGGCCGAGCCGCCCAACTCCATCGTCACCGCGCTCGCCTTCGTCGGCCGCACGGACGGCGCGGTGCGCTCGCTCCCGGGTTTCCAGAAGGGTCGCCACACTCTGCCGACCGCCGTCACCGCCGCCACCTCCGCCTTCCTCGCCAAGCTCTGCGAGACCGAGCTGGCCGAGCAGGCGGAGTCATTTTTCCAGCACAGCCGCGAGGCCCTCGCCTACAAGCGCCGCGAGCTCACCCTCGCCGTCGCCAGCCCCGCCGCGGTGCTCACGGCCAAGGATTTCACCTTCGAAGTCGCCTACGCCCTCGAGCCCGCCGATCCCGCCCGCTACACCGTCACCCGCACCCTGCGCGACCTCCGGCACGCGGAGTTCGCGCGCCGCGCGGAGTTCAACGCCGTCTTCGGCGGCCTGTTCACCGAGCTCACTTTCGCCCTGCGCAAGAACGTGCGGATCGAGGCCGTGATCGACCTCGTCGAGGCGCTCGACCCCGCCGCCGGTCTCGCCGTCGCCTACCCCTCCGACTGTCGCGACTGCACGCTCACCGTTCCGGGCGTCGACGCCGCGGTGCGCTGCACCGGCCCCACGCTCGACCTCGTCTTCCCCTCCGCCGGTTCGCCCGCCGAGCTGCTCGACGGCTTCGCTGCCGTGCGCGCCGCCTTCGCCCTCAGCCCCGAGCTGGCCACGCTGCTCGTGTGAACAGGATCGCGTGCCCGATCCCCGCCGCGCCGCCATCCCCCGCAAGGTCTCTCCATGACTCCTCCGCTCCGTCGCCAACTCGCCGCCACCTACACCGCAGTCGCCGGCGGGATCGACGCCCTTATGGGGCCGTGGCTGGTCTTCGCCCCGGCCTCCGCCTTGGCGGCGATGGGCGCGGAGCCGGAATTCGGCGAGGATCTGCTCTTCGTGTCGTTCGTCGGCGCCTTCGTGGGCGCGGTGGGCTGGAGCTACTTGTGGGCGCTCTGGCGGTGGTTGAGGCGCGGCGACACGGTCTTCCTCCGCGCCGTCTGGCGGGTGACGATCCTCCTTCGGCTCGCCGCCGGCTCGTTCGTGGTCGCCCAACTCGCGCTCGACAACCTCGACCTCGGTTGGTTCGGCGTGCCCTTGGCCGACTTCCTCTTCGCGGGTGTCCAGTTCTCACTGCTTCGCGCAGGCTGGCCCGAGCCGCCGAAACCGGCCACACGGGGTTGAGCCCGGCGGCCTGCGCGCTCGCGGTCCGCGCCCGGGCGCCCGGGGCACGGCATCCGACCGCACCGCGGCGGTGCGCTCCGTCCGCGGTCGGTCCTCAACCGCCGTTGAGCGGCAGGTAGCGCTCGCCGAGATAGCGCACGAGATGCCGCGGCGAGATCCCCTCCCCGGTCACCGCCCGCACCAGCTCCTCCGTCTCCAGCCGGCGGCCACGCCCATGGATCTGCGTCCGCAGCCAGCCGAGCAACCGGTCGCAGCGACCGGCGGCCAGATCCTCGTCGAGCCCCGGCAATGCCGCGCGCACCGCATACCAGAGCTGCGCGGCGATCATGTTGCCGAGGCAGTAGCTCGGGAAGTAGCCGAACGCCCCGCCCGACCAGTGCACGTCCTGCAGGCAACCTTCGCCGTCGTGCGCCGGGGTGAGGCCGAGCAGCTCCTGGGCGAGCGCGTTCCACGCTGCCGGCAGATCCGCCACCGCGAGCTCGCCGCGGAACAACCGCCGCTCGATCTCGAAGCGCAGGATGATGTGCAGGTTGTAGGTGACCTCGTCGGCGTCGACGCGGATGAGCGTCGGCTGCACGGCGTTGATCGCGCGGTGCAGCTCCTCGGAGCTCATGCCGTCGAGCCGCGGCGCGAAACGCGCGCGGAACCGCGGCTCCCAGAACTGCCAGAACGCCCGGCTGCGCGCCACCTGGTTCTCCCACAGCCGGCTCTGGGATTCGTGGATACCCATGCCCACGGCCTCGCCCAGCGGCGTGCCGATCCACTCGCGCGGCAACCCCTGCTCGTAGAGCCCGTGACCGGTCTCGTGGATCGCGCTGAAGAGCGAATCGAGCGGGTTGTCGGCGTCGAAACGTGTCGTCATCCGGATGTCGTGCCCGTCGCCCGAGCAGAACGGGTGCAGCGACACGTCGATCCGCCCGCGCCCGTAGTCGAAGCCGAGCGCGGCGGTCACCTCGCGGAGAAACTCACCCTGCTGCTCGACCGGAAAGCCGCAGAGCGCGGCGCGCCGGTCGGGCACGCGGCCGGCCACGATCCGCCGGGCCAGCGGCACGAGGTCGCGCTTGAGCTCCGCGAATAGCGCCGCGAGACGCGCCGCGGTCATGCCGGGGTCGTGCTTGTCGAGCGCGTGGTCGTAGGCGTCGGCCAGGCCGAGCAGCTCCGCTTCGCGCCGCGCCATCCCAAGTTGCCGCTCCAGAAACGGTGCAAACTTCGCGAAGTCCCGCGCCGCCCGTGCTTCGGCCCACGCGTGGTAGGATGCGCTGTCGAGCCTCGCCTTCTCGGCCACGAATTCCGCCGGCAGTTTCGTCAGCCGGTCGTAGTCCTTGCGCGCATGGCGTCGCAGCACGCGTTCGTCCTCGGTCGCGTCCTCGCCGAACGCCTCGAGCGCGGCCAGCGACTCGCCGATGCGCGGGCTGGTCGCCTCGCGATGATGCAACTCGGCGAGCAGCGCCGACTGCTCCGCGCGCCGCGTCGCCGCGTCGCCCGGCAGGTACACCTGCTCGTCCCAGCTCAACAGGCTCTGCACGGAGGCGAGCACGTTGGCGCGTTTGAGATCGGCGACGAGGGCGGTGGCGGCGGGCGACATGCCCGCGCAGCATGTCTGCCGCGCCCGCATTCACAAGCGGAGCCTCCGCTGACCAGTGGACAGTTGCCGGTCGGCAGCGATCGGTCTCCGAAATGGGCGCGGCAAGAGCCCGCCCCGTCCGTGCACCGGCCACCTGTCGCCGGTACCTGGTGACTGCTCAGTGGCTCTCGCAGGTGCAGGCGTACTCGGCGCGATCGCAGCCGGCGCAGTGGCCGAGGTTGAGGTCGATGCGGAAGTTCTGCGGCTTGGCCTCCGGCGTGGCGCGCACTTGCACGACCACGCGATACGTGGCGCCGGCGGGAAGAGTCTCCTTTGTTGCGAAACCGAACTCGGTCTTCACCACCTCCAGTTTCACCCGACCGCTCGCCGGCTCGGCAGTGATCGTCACCGCCTGCGTGGTGGGCGCGGCGGGTTTCAGCGCGGCATCGTAGAAACGGATCTCCGCCTTGCGCTCGGCGCTCACGACGAACTCGGCGCGCGCCGGCTCCGTCTCGAGCAGCCGCCCGCCCGCCGGGCCGCCGACGGCCTGGGTCGCGTGGACAAGCGCCGCGGCGCACAGCGCAACGGCGAGGGACAACAGGGTCTTGGTATTCATGGTTGGATTGGTTTGGTATCGCGTCTGGTATGGTGAACGGTCGGCGCCAGCTGGAGCCGGGGTGTCCAGTCGAAGAATGGACCTACTGGACGGGCTTGCCGGATAGGTAGGACCGGTCTCCGACCGGTCGCCTCAAGCCCGCGCCGCTGGGGACGGCTCGAGCCCAACGGGTCCGGTCGGAGACCGGACCTACGGCGCTGCTCGGAGAACTCCCAGCGAACTCTTCTCCGCGCTGCGCCGCGTCATTCGGAAATGGCCACAGGCTCATCATTGCCCGCCTCCCGTCCGCGGTTTCCGCCGCGCCTCCACGAGGTCGTAGAGCACCGGCAACACGATCAGCGTGAGGAACGTCGAGCTCACGATTCCACCGATGACGACCGTCGCGAGCGGCCGCTGCACCTCGGCGCCGGGGCCGGTGGCGAGCGCCATCGGCACGAAGCCGAGCGAGGCCACGAGCGCGGTCATGAGTTTCGGCCGCAACCGCGTGAGCGTGCCCTCGACCACCGCTGCGCGCAGCGCTCGGCCCTGGCCGCGGAGCTGGTTGATGTAACTGATCAACATGATGCCGTTGAGCACCGCGATGCCAGCAAGCGCGATGAAGCCCACTGCCGCCGAGATCGTGAACGGCAGCCCGCGCAACTCGAGCGCGAGCACACCACCGGCCGCCGCGAGCGGCACGCTCACGAAGATCAGCGCCGCCTGCCGTGCGCTGCCGAAGCTCGCATACGTGAGCGCGAAGATCAGCGCGAGCGCCACGGGCACGACCACCGCCAGCCGCGCGCGCGCCGCCTGGAGATTTTCGAACTGCCCGCCGAATTCGAAGTAGTAGCCGGTCGGGAACTTCACCGCGCCGCGCAGCTTGCTCGCCGCCTCGCGCACGAAACCGTCGGTGTCGCGGCCTCGCACGTTGACGAGGATCGCCACGCGCCGCTGCGTATCCTCGCGGGCGATCAGGCCCACGCGGTCGGCGACGGCGATGTCCGCGATCCGCCCGAGCGGCACCTGAATGCCGTCGTTCTCCGCAGTGCGCACGGGCAATTCGCGCAACGCGGCAAGGTCGAGTCGCGCGGTCTCAGGGAGCCGCACCACGACATCGAACCGCCGGC
This sequence comes from Opitutaceae bacterium, assembly GCA_035415285.1. Taxonomy (GTDB): domain Bacteria; phylum Verrucomicrobiota; class Verrucomicrobiia; order Opitutales; family Opitutaceae; genus CAJCBL01. Next base: position 5,749 of record DAOOFR010000048.1, on the reverse strand, counting down.
TGCCCTCGATGAGCGCACCGGCCTCCTCGCCAGCGAGCGCGGTGGCGACGACAGCGTTGATCTCGTCGGCGTGGAGATTGAGCCGGCGGAGCGCATCGCGTTTCGGCGTGATCTCCAGCATCGGCAGCCGCCCAAGGGCGTCGAACTCCACGTCGGCCCCACCGGGGATCGTGCGCAGCACATCGCGGCACTCGACGGCGAGGCGCTCCAGCTCGGCGAAGTCGTCGCCGTAGATCTTCAGCGCAAGGTCGGCACGCGCGCCGGCCATCATCTCGTTGAAGCGCAACTGCACCGGCTGCGTGAACAGGTGCGCCTGGCCGGGGATCGTCGCCGCAAGTTCGCGACGCATGAGCTCGACCAGCTCCGGCTTGTTGATCCGCCGTCCGTCGATCTCGCGCCACTCCTTGCGCGGCCGGAGCGTGATGTAGGTGTCGGAGGTGTTCGGCCCCATCGGGTCCATCGCGATCTCGGCGGTGCCGAGACGGGCGAAGATGCCGGAGATCTCGGGGAACTTCTCGCGCAGCAGCCGCTCGGTTCGCTTCTGCAGCTCGATCGAGTCGGCGAGGCCCACGCTGTTGCCGCGGATCATCTGGATCGCGAGCGCGCCCTCGTCGAGCTGCGGCAGAAACTCCGCGCCGAGCCCGGCGAAGCGCCAGCCGGCGAACGCGAACAACGCCACCGCCGCGGCGATGAACACCCCGCGCCGGCGCAACGCCCACGCGAGCAGCGGCGTGTAGAGCGCCTTCGCCGCGCGCACGATCCGGCCGTCGTGCTCCTCCAGCCGGCCGCGCAACAGCCACGAGCAGAGGACGGGCATCAATGTGAGCGAGAGCGCGAGCGCGCCGCCGAGGGCGAGCATCACCGCGATCGCCATCGGGCGGAACATCTTCCCCTCGATGCCGGTGAGCGCGAGCACCGGCGCGTACACCACCGTGATGATGAGCACGCCGAAGAACATCGGCCGCGCCACCTCGCGCGCCGAAACGCGCACCTCGCGGAGCCGCTCCTCGGCGGTGAGCGCGCGGCCGAGCGTGCGTTGGCGTTCGGCGAGATGGCGGAGGATGTTCTCCACCATCACCACCGCTCCGTCGACGATCAGGCCGAAGTCGATCGCGCCGAGGCTCATCAGGTTCGCGCTCCACTTTCC
>DAOOFR010000048.1:3231-4502 GCA_035415285.1 Opitutaceae bacterium | reverse complement strand
CTTCGCGCGGGTGTCGGCGCGCACGACCACGGCCTCGCCGCCCAGCTCGAGCACGCCGCCGCCGGCGTTGTCGGTGCTCTTGCGCACGACGTCGACCAGCTCCGAGAACGCCACGCCCGCCGCGGCGAGCTTCGCCGGATCGGGCTCGACCACGATCTGTTTCTCGTAACCACCGATCGCATTCACTTCCGCCAGCCCCGGCGTGGCACGCAGGAGCGGTTTCACGAGGAAGTCGTGCGTGAGGCGCAGCTCGCGCAGTTGCGCCGCGCGATCGGCCGGCTTCTGCGCGGCATCGGCGCGGTAACTGACGGTGTAGTACACGATTTCGCCGAGCCCGGTGGCGATCGGCGCGAGCGTGGGCGAGAGATCGGCGGGCAGCGCATCGCGGGCGCGGGCGAGGCGTTCGTTGACGAGTTGCCGCAGCAGATAGAGGTCGGACCCGTCGCGGAAGTTCATCGTGACCTGCGAGAGGCCGAACTTGGAGAGCGAGCGCAGCTCCACCATCCCGGGCAGGCCGGCCATCTCCATCTCGATGGGCACGGTGACGAGCGTCTCGATCTCGTCGGGCGCGAGACCGCCGACAGCGGTGTTGATCTGGACCTGCGGACTGGTGATGTCCGGCACGGCGTCGACGGTCACGTGGAACGCCGACCACACGCCGGCCACGACGAGCGCGAGCACCGCGGCGACCACGAGGGCCCGGCGGCGCAGAGAGAAATCGATGAGTGTTTCGAGCATGGCGAGGGTGGGCTCAGTGCCCGTGGGTGCAGCTCACGCCGCCGTTGACCGCCTGGATTTCCGCGAGCCACAACGCCCGCGAGCCCTGCGCGACTACCGTATCGCCCTCGTAGAGTCCGTCGCGGATCTCGACCCAGCCGCCGGCCGCCGCGCCGGTCTGCACCGGCGTGCGCAGGTACCAGCCGCCGTTGGCGACAAACACGAATTCGCCGCGCACCGTGCGCAGCAACGCCGACTCCGGAATCGCCGGCGCTCCGGCCGCGCCGGGCAGGTCGCGCGCAGCGACCTCCGCCGTGGCGAGCCCGATGAACCGCGCCGCCGTCGCGCCGAGCTGGAGACCACGCCCGGCCTTGAAGAGAACCGCGGGCGCGTCCGCGGCGGCGTGATCGTGGCCGTCGCCGTCCGCATCCGCGGCGGAGTCGGCGTGCGAGCCGCAGCCGGCGAGCAGTGCGGCCGCGAGGAGACCGACCAGTGTCCACTGTAGCCGAGGTCTGTGCCCCCGGCCGATTCTGAGCGACCCGTAGGACCGGTCT
>DAOOFR010000048.1:0-3131 GCA_035415285.1 Opitutaceae bacterium | reverse complement strand
CGAGCCAAAGGGGTCCGGTCGGAGACCGGACCTACGGGGCGTTTCGAACCGGCTTCGGTGCGGCCGGCTACAGCGGAAGCGTCGTTCGTTCTCATGGCGCGAGGCGCACGGCGCCGAAGTCGAGGCCGGTGAGGAGTTGGAGGCGCAGGCCGGCGGCAAGCGCCTCGGCCTGGGTGTCGAGCAGCGCCTCGACCGCCTCGAGGTACGCGTCTTGAAGCTCGAGATACGTGCCGAGCGGCACCGCCCCGAGCCGATAGTGACGGTCGGCGGCGGCGGCGGACTCGCGGAACTTCGCGACTGTCTCCGGCGACCAGCGGCGGATCTCCGCGGTCTTCGCGGCAAACGACTGCGCGGCGAGCGTCACCTCGCGTTCGAGTTCGCGTTGCGCGGCGCGCACCGCGGCCTCGGCTTGGATTCGCCGCGCCTCCGCGGCATCGACTCCGGCCCGCGGCGCGCGCGTGACCGGCAGCGGCAGGCTCAAGCCCACACCGACGGTCGTCTCGCGTCCGTCGTCGCCTTCGCGGGAGTAGAACGGACTCACGGTCACCGCCGGATAACGCTCGTGCCGCGCGAGCCGCAGCGCGAAGCCCTGGCGCTCCAGCTCCAGGCGGCGCGCGCGAAACTCGAAGTTGTTGTCGCGCGCGGCGTCAAGCAGCGCGGCGAGTTCGGGCGCGTCGCCAAAGACCGGAGCCGGCGGCGCGACGACCAGCGGCGCATCGGGGGCAAGCCCGCGCAGTTGGTTGAGTTCGAGCAGCGCGGCCTGCAGTTCCAGCTCGGCTGCGGTGGCGCGGCGTTGGAGCACGAGCTCCTGCGCCTCGATCGCGCGCGTCTCCAGCTCGGGCGTGAGCCCGCCGGGTTCGCGGGCGAGCAACGACTCCTTGAGTGCGGCGTAGCGGTCGGCCACCTCGCGCACGGCGGCGGCCTTCGTGGCAGCAGCGTGAAGGCCCAGCGCGAGCCCGCGGGCGCGGGCGGCGAGCTCGGCGCGGAAGCGCGCCAGCCCGGCCTCGGCGAGGGCGACGTCGCGCTGGGCGACGGCCTTGCGCAGCGCGAGCCGGCCGGGCCACTCGAAGGTCTGCGCGAGCGAGACCGACCACGCGGTGCCCTCGCCGGCGAGGTCGCCGGCGGCGGTGCGCACGCGTTTGCGGCCGAGTTCGACGGAGAGTTCAGGCGCGGCTGGCGCCGTGGCGACCCGGCCCTCGGCGCGCACCGCGGCGACTTCGGCCTCGAAGGTGCGCAGCTCGGGGTGGCCGGCGGCGATCTCGGCGACCAGCGCCTTGATCGAGATCGGGTTGGGCTCGGCAACGGCCAGCGCCGCCGAGAGCGGAAGCAACAACAGGGAAAGGGAGCGTGAGGACATGACAGTGGAACGGACGTTTTACGCCGGCACAGCCGGCGACAGGAGCGCCCCGCCCCCACGGGCTCGGCGCGCACAAGCTCAGCGGACTCGTTCGAGCCCGCTCCGTTTCAACTGCGCCTCAGGGCGCGCGAGCCGGGGCGACTACGCGCTCCACGGCGCGCCACAAACCGCCGACCTCCGGCGGTGCGGCCCGCCACGGCGTCACGCCATTGGGCGATCCGACGTCGGCGACGAGCACCGGCCGCAGGATCTCGAGCAGCGGCACGACCGGGACGCTCAGCACGGGAGCGTTCAACTCCTCGCGCGGCACACCCGCGTCAAACGTCGCGCAATGGTCCAACTCCTCGTGCCCGCCGGCGGTAGACGCGGACGTGTCGCCGCCGCAGCAGTCGACGACATCGAGCCAGCCCGAGGTCTCCACCGCGCAATGCAACGTGACCGGCAGCCAGAGGGCGGCCAGCAACCACGCGATGGCGATGAACACGCGACGAAACACGGGCGTGCATGAGACGGCGGCGCCGGCCATTGTCAATCCGCGGCAGCGAACCGGCGGCCAACGCCAGTCACCAGTGGCCGGTTGCCGGTAACCGGTGACAGCCCACCGGTCACCGTCCACCGTATCCCAACTCACGCCGCGACAGCCAGGATCGCGTCGGCCTTGTCCAGGCTCGCGTCGACCTCGGTGAGGATCTCCGGCAGCTCGCGCTCATCGATCCCCAGCGCACTCCAAACATCCGATACACTGCCCTCGGGCCGGTAGGCCGTGCCGTGGTGCACCGCGTGCAGGTTGCAGACGAAGTCCGCCAGATAGACGATCTGCGCGGCCGGTTCGCCCTCGCCGGCCGGGTCGTGGTGCGCCGCCGTGGCCTGCACGAGCGACTCGGGCAGATGCCAGGTTTCCAGCAGCCGCGCGCCCACATCGGCGTGGTCGGTGTCGATCATCTCGCGCTCGACCTCGAAGAGCGGCCGACCGCTCTCGTGGGCGTTGGCGAGGATGCGGCCGTAGCCCACGCCCAGCGTGCGGTCCAACACCAGCATCCCGATGTCGTGCAGCAGGCCGGCCGCATGCAGCTCCGAGGGGGAAACGACCGCCTTGCGCGCGCGCAACTGGAGGATCTGCGTGGCCTGCGCCACCGCGAGGCAATGACGCCAATACTGCCGGTGGGAGAACTGCATCGGCCGCAGCGTGCGCATCAGCGACAGCGCGTAGACGACGTCGCGCACGCCGTCGATGCCGATGCGGATCACGGCCTCGGCGATCGATTTCACACCCTTGCCCCGGTAGTAGACCGAGTTGGCCAGCCGCAGCACGCGGGCGGAGACGGTGGCGTCGAGCATCGCCACCTCGGCGAGCTGCTCGGCCCGCACCCACTCGGTGCGCAACAGTTGCGAGAGCCGCAGCACCACCTCGGGCGCGGCGGGAAACCCGACGGAACCGAGTTGTTGGATATAGACTTCGCTGCTGCTCATCGGAGGTCCCCTTTATCGGCGCCCCGCGGCAAAAGCCGAATCGGGATTGGTAACAGTGCCGTGAATCCGCAGGGCGACAACAGCGCCTGGCAAATCGCCCCGGCCGCAATGCGGCGCCGAGGCCTCGCGCCCCGCGCCGCCAGCGGAGCGGGGCAGCCTGCCCCGCGCGTGCCCGCCTACTCGAACCGCGCCGGCTGCCCGGTGGCCGAGAGCACCGAGCGCCACATCGGGCTCTCGGGATCGACCCGTTTGCGCTGCGTCGCCAGCAGCTCGATCGGCACGTGCACGAACTCGTCGTGCAGCT
>DAOOFR010000047.1:8118-20461 GCA_035415285.1 Opitutaceae bacterium | reverse complement strand
TAGTCGCCGGTGCCCAGCAACCAGAACAACGCGATCACCGCCGCACCGCCGACCACCGGCTGCAGCCACGGCGGCGGTGCGATCCGGCGGTAGCCGCGCTGCAACACGTGCGTGAGCTCGGAGAAGAGCCGCCCCGCCAGCCCGAAGGCCACCGCCGCCAGCACCACCTTCGCGACCAGCCAGCCGTCGAGGATCTCGTGCCGCCCAGCCGGTGACACAAACGCGATGTGGTATTGGGTGTGCCCGACGCCCCACGCCGAGCAGGTGGCGTCGGCGACGACGCTGGCAACCAGCACCGGCAGCACCGCGTGGTACTGCAACCGCCCGATCACGAGCACCTCCATCGCGAAGATCGCCCCGGCGAACGGCGTGCCAAAGACGGAGCCGAACCCCGCCGCCACGCCCGCCATCAGCAACACCGGCAGGTCCCCCTGCCCGATCCGCAGCAGCCGCGCGTAGGCGTTGGCGAGGCTGCCGCCCATCTGCACCGCCGTGCCCTCGCGCCCCGCCGAACCGCCGCACAGATGGGTCAACAGCGTGCCGAACAACACCAGCGGGGCCATGCGGCGCGGCACCCCGCCGCCCGGCGCGTGGATCTGCTCGATGACGAGATTGTTTCCCGCACCGGAATTCTTGCCGTACCGGTGGTAGACCCAGCCCACCGCCGCGCCGACCACAGGCAACAAATACAACAGCCAACCGTGCGCCCAGCGCAGCTCCGTCACCCGGTCGAGCGACCAGAGGAACAGCGCGCTGGCCGAGCCCGCGAGCACGCCGATCGGCAGGACCAGCAGCGTCCACTGCAGCAACTGCACAAAGATCCCCGCCGGCTCGCGCCAGTCCAGCAGTCGCGTCATCGGCGGCCTCCAGTTCGTGCGGCCCCGCCGGAAGACCCGGCGCGGCGGCAACCAATCCGTGGAGTGAGACGCGACGCTGACATGTGGAGACCAGAACGCGTAACGGTCGCGGCCCCGCCTTTCGAGAAACTTCGTCGCCCCGGAGAACCGACATCAATCCTCACCACCGGATCGACTTGCTCGAGGCCGGGCGAGGCGGCCCCGCAGACGCGCCCGAGTTCTCCACTCGCCGGCCCCGCCGCTCGCACCGCAGGGCCCCTGCCCCTCACCAGCCCCAACTGCCGGCGACGCCGGTCTCCCGCCGCAGCACCCGGCCGATCGCCTGCAGCAGCACCTCGGCGGTGAAGGGCTTCTCGAGCACCTGGACCCCGCCGAGTTCCTTCACCTGCGTCACCTTCGGCGAGTTGCCCACGCCGGTCATCGCGACGATCGCCGGCGACTCCAGCCGGTCCCGGAGCTGGCGGGTCAACTCCACGCCGTCCATGTGCGGCATCAACAGATCCACGACAGCCACGGCCACCTCGCCGGCGTGCTGCTCGAAACGCTCCAGCGCGTCCTCGCCATCGCGCGCCTCGAGCACCCGGTAACCGTGGCGCTCGAGCATCGTGCGGGTGGCCTGCCGCACGACCCGCTCGTCGTCGACGAGCAGGACCAGCTCCCCCTGGCCGCGCGGGCCGGCCGTCGGCGGCGCCGCCGGCTCGGTCTGCTCGAGCTGGGCGCAGGCCGGCAGGTAGATCCGGAACTGCGTGCCGCGGCCCGCCGCGGTCTCGAGCTGGATGAAGCCGCCATGGCCGTTGACGATGCCGAGCACCGTCGAAAGCCCCAGCCCCGTGCCCTGCCCGATCTCCTTGGTCGTGAAGAACGGGTCGAAGATCTTGTCCACGTAGTCGGCCGGGATGCCCGTGCCGGTGTCGCTCACCTGCAACAGCACGTGGGGCCCGGGCTTGGCGCCGTTGTTGGTGCGCGCCATCGCGGCGTCGACCTCGCAGTCGGCCAGCGCGAGCGTGAGGTCGCCGCCGTGCGGCATGGCGTCGCGAGCGTTCACGCACAGGTTCATGATCACCTGGTGCAGCTGGGTGGGATCGCCGCGCACGGGGTGCAGCTCCATCGGGAGGTTGCTGCGCAGGTTGATGCTCTTCGGGAAGGTCTCGCGCATGATGCTGAGCATCTCGTTGACGAGCGTGCGCAGCTGCACCGGCACCCGCTCGCCATCCGTCCCCCGGCTGAAGGTGAGCAACTGGCGGACGATGTCGGCCGCGCGGCGGGCGCTCACCTCGATCGAATCGACGATCTCGCGCGACTCGGCATCCTGGAGTCGCTCGCGCAGCAGGCCGGGGGAGATGAGGATCGGCAGGAGGATGTTGTTCAGGTCGTGGGCGACCCCGCCGGCGAGGCGGCCGACACTGTCGAGCCGCTGGGCGCGCAGCAGCTGGGCCTCGAGCTTCTTGCGCTCGGTCACGTCCTCCACGGTGCCCTCGAGATGGACACTGCCCGCACCGCGCACGATGCGGCAGTTCAGGCTCACCCAGGTGAGCCGGCCGTCCCAGCAGGCGGCCTGGGTCTCGAAGCCGGTGACCAGCCCGGACGCCTCGAGCAGGCGCCGCAGCTCGCGCAGCCGCTCGGGCTCGGGGCAGAGATGGGCGAGGATGTCGTCGATCATCCCGATCGCCTCGCGGGGGGAACCATAACCGAGGATTCGCGACAGGGCGGGGTTGGCGGCGATCAGCCGCCCCTCGGGCAGGGCCTGGAAGATGCCCTCGACGGCGTTCTCGAAGATGCCGCGGTAGCGGGCCTCCGCCTGCCGCAGCGCCTCCATCATCGTGCGATGCTCGTAGCGGAGCCGGCACTGCTCGATCGCATGCTCGACGGCCTGGCCCAGGCGGGCCAGACGGTCCTTGCGCAGGTAGTCCGCCGCGCCGTTGCGGATGGCCGTGATCGCCGTCTCCTCGCCGATGGTGCTCGAGATGATGATCAGCGGGATCGGCAGGCTCGACTCGAGCAGCAGCCGCAACGCCTGCAACCCGCTGAACTGCGCCAGTTGGCACTCGCACAGGATCACATCGAGCCCGCTGCCCAGGTGCTCCCGGAACCCCTCGGCGGCGTCGACCCGGGCCCAGTCGGGAGCGTAGCCGGCCTGCCGCAGGTGCCGGACGATCAGCTCGGCGTCGCGCTCGTTGTCCTCGACGATCAATACCTTCAGCGGCAACGCCTCCGGCTCCCCGGGCTGGCCCGCCCGGAGTTCGCGCCGCGAGACCGGCCGCGGCCGATCGGCCGCGCCGGGGAGCGCCACCACCCGGGGGGCTTCGCACAGTGAAGGAGGAACGGAGTCCATCGCGTCAGGGTTTGGAATTCGAGTTGTCGCCGGTGGGGGGAGCGGAGCGACCCGAGGGCACGGAACGTAGGAAGGTTGCCGCAAAACGCGAGAAGCGAACCGAGCGGGGCCCGCTTTCGCCCGTATCACCTGCCTGGTGCAGACCGAGCCCCCGGTTCGGGTCACCCAACTCGTCCACCCTTCGCTCGCTTCGTCACCTTCCGTCGGGTCCAACTGCGCTCTTCAGGTTTATGCGGGATGAAGCGCCGCCGCGCCCTCCGATCGCAAAAAAGCCCCGCCGGGAGCGGCGGGGCTGGAAGTCGGTGGCGCCAAGCGACGGGCTCAGGGCTGCACCGCCCCGGGCTCGCCCATCGCCTTGCGCAGCTGGGCCACGGCGCTGTTGTAGGCGAAAAGGGCCTGCACCTTGTTGTTGCCGGCCTCGGTGAGCGCGACCTGCGCCTGGAGCACGTCGAGCTGGGTGGCGGCGCCCACGTCGAAGCGGGCGCGGGAGAGGCGCAGCGCCTCCGCGGCCTGCTCGACGACCTTGCCGGAGGCGGCGACCAGCTCCACAGCCTGCTGCCAGGAGGCGAAGGCGCGGCGGACCTCGACGTCGATCGCCAGCTCCTGCTCCTGCAGCGAGAGGCGGGCCTGCGCGGCCTGCGACTTCGCGCTGCGGACCTTGCCGGCGGTGGCGCGGCCGTCGAAGATCGCCCACGACGACTGCGCGCCGAGGAACCAGCCGTCGCGGCTGCTCTCGCCGAAGTGCGGCGTGGAGCGCGTGCCGACGATCTGCCAGCCGGCCCCCACCCCGACCTTCGGGAGGTAACCGGCGCGGGCGACCGTCACGCCGGCGTCGGCGATGGAGACGCCCTTGGCGAGGGCCTGCAGCTCGGCGCGGTGGCGGCGGGCGGAGTCGAGCGCCTGCTCGAGGGTGAACTGCTCGTTGCCGAAGGCGAGTTCGCCGAGGAAGGTGGGGACTTTCTGGAGATCCGCGCCGACCCCGTTGGTGAAACCGAGGAGCTGGCGCAGCTCCTCGATGCCGATCTTGAGATCGTTGCGCGCGGTGATGAGCGGCGGGCGGCCGTTGGCCAGCGCGACCTCGGCGCGGAGCACATCGAACTGCGCGCCGGCGCCGGCGTCGTAGCGGTTGCGGGCGTTCTTGAGTTCCTCCTCGAGCAGGGAGAGCGCCTGCTCGCGCACCTTGATCGTCTCCTGCGCGCGCAGGACGTTGAAGAAGCCGACCCGCACCCCGGTGAGCACCGCGTTGGTGACCGCCTGGAGCTCGTACTGCGCGGCATCGCGCGCGGCACGGGCGGCGCGCACGCCGGCCATCACCGCCCCGCCGGCGAAGACGGTCTGGTTGACGCTGGCGGTGCCGCTCCAGTTCTCGTTGTCGAAGCCGGGCGAGGTGATCTGGTCGGCGGTGCGCTGGTAGGAGGCGTCGGCGCTGGCCGAGGGCAGATAGCCGGCGCGGGCGGAGAGCAGCGCGCCCTCGGTCTGGTTGAGGCGCTCGCGCGCCTGCCGAATGCTGAAGTTGTTCTCCTGCGCGTAGCGCAGCGCACCGGTCAGATCGATACGCTCGGGCACGGGCTGGGCGGCATCGGGCGCGGCGAAGGCGGTGGCGATCGCGGCGGCGAAGAGGAGGAGCGATGGGATGGTTTTCATTTCCGGGAAGGCGGTGGCGTTACTTGGCGGGGACCGGCGAGGGGGCCCCGGCCTGGGCGAACTGGCCGGCGACCTTGGCCTGCTGGGCCTTGTGGTCCTTGGCGAGCAGCATGTACAGGCAGGGCACGACGAACAGCGTGAAGAAGGTGCCGATCGTCAGGCCGGTGCACAGCACCAAGCCGATGCTGTTGCGGGCCGCGGCGCCCGGGCCGGACACGAAACACAGCGGCAGGTGGCCGAAGATGGTCGCCGCCGAGGTCATCATGACGGCGCGGAGACGCAGGCTGGCGCCGGCCTTGACGGCCTCGAGCTTGGACAGCCCGGCCTCCTGCTGCTTGTTGGCGAACTCGACGATGAGGATGCCGTTCTTGGCGATGAGGCCGACGAGCGTGATCAGGCCGATCTGCGAGTAGATGTTGAGCGAGGTCGTCCACCCGTCCGTCCACCACGGCATGTTCGGGTTGAGCATCTTCATGAAGGTGAAGAGCAGCGCGCCGAACATGGCCAGCGGCACCGAGCCGAGGAGGATGACGAAGGGGTCGCGGAAGCTGTTGAACTGCGCCGCGAGCACCAGGAAGATCAGGATGACCGCCAGGCCCATCGCGGGCAGGAACTTGTTGCCCTCGACCCTGAGCTGGCGGGACTGGCCCTTGAAATCGACCACGTAGCCCTTGGGCAGGATCTCCCGGGCGCGCTTCTCGAACTTCTCCAGCACGCCGCCCAAGTCCTCCTGCGGGAAGGAGCTGAGCGTGACCGAGTTCATCTGGTTGAAGCGGTTGAGCTGCCGCGGCTCGACGGTGTTCTTGAGCGTGGCGATGGTGCTCACCGGGATGAGCTGGCCGCCATTGCCGGTGATGTAGATGTCCTGCAGCTGGTCGGCGTTGAGGCGACCGGTGCGCTCGATCTGCGGGATGACCTTGTAGCTGCGGCCGGAGATGCTGAAGCGGTTCACGTAGCCGCCGCCGAGCATCGAGCCGATGTCGGCGCCGACCTGCTGGAGGTTGAGGCCGAGCGAGGCGACCTTGTCGCGGTCGATGAGCAGCTGCGTCTGCGGCTGGTCGATGTTGAGGTCGATGATCGGCGGGATGGCCCAGAGGCCCTCGGCGAAGGTCTCGTCGGCGAGCTGTTGGGCGAAGCCGAGCAACTCCTGCTCGCTGGCGGTCGAGGCGATGACGATCTCGGCCGGGAAGATGCCGCCGCCCTGGAGGGCGGGCGGCTGCAGGGCGTTGAACCGCAGGCCGGGGATCGAGGCGAGTTTGCCCTGCAAGTCGGTGAGGATCTCCCCGATCTTGCGGTCGCGCTGACTCCACGGTTTGACGACCAAGCCGGCGAAGCCGCCCGTGCCGTAGGTGATCTGGAAGGAGTAGTCGTATTCGGGCAGCGTGCGCACGGCCTCGTTGAAGGCCATGTTGCTGAAGAGCGAGGTCTGATCGAGCGTGGCGTTGGCCGAGGCGTCGGACATCGTCATGAGGAAGCCCTGATCCTCCGCCGGCGCCAGCTCGCGCGCCGAGAACATGAACAGGCCCGGGATGCACAGCGTGAGCACCGCCCAGACGATGTACACGGCCCAGCGTTCCTTGAGCACGGCGTCGAGCGCACGGGCGTAGAACCGCCGGAAGGCGTTGAACTGGCCGTCGATGAAGCGGGTGAAGCGGCCGCTCTCGACCTTGTGCGAGAGCAGGTTGGCGCACATCACCGGCGAGAGCGTGAGCGCGACGACGCCGGAGATGAGCACCGCGCCGGCGAGCGTGAAGGCGAACTCGCGGAAGAGCGAGCCCGTGAGGCCTCCCTGGAGACCGATCGGCGCGTACACCGCCGCCAGCGTGATCGTCATCGCGACGACCGGGCCGACGAGCTCGCGCGCGCCCTGGATGGCGGCGTCGAACGGCTTCATGCCGTCGCGCAGGTGGCGCTCGACGTTCTCGACGACGACGATGGCGTCGTCGACCACGAGACCGACCGAGAGCACGACGGCGAGCAGCGTGAGCAGGTTGATCGTGAAGCCGAAGACCTGCATGAGGAAGATCGCACCGATCAGCGACACCGGGATGGCGATGACGGGGATGAGCACCGAACGGAACGAGCCGAGGAACAGATAGATGACGGCGACGACGATGAGCAACGTGTCGAGCAGGGTGCTGTAGACCTCGTCGATGGCGTCGTTGATGTAGTCGGTCGAGTCGTAGGCGACGTTGGCGTTGAGCGCGCTGGGCAGGTTGCGCCGGATGTCGGGCATGACCGCGCGCACCCCGGCGATCACATCGAGGGTGTTCGCATTCGGCAGCACCCAGATGCCCATGAACACGGCGGTCTCGCCGTTGAAGCGCACCTCGGTCTCGTAGTCCTCGGCGCCGAGCACCACGTCGGCGATGTCCTCGAGGCGGACGATGGCCCCGCCCTCCTCGCGGATGGGCAGGCGCTTGAACTCGCCGACGGAGCGCAGGTCGGTGTTGGCCGTGAGGCGGACCTGGATATAGGCGCCCTTCGTGCTGCCCAGGGCGGAGAGATAGTTGCCGGCGGCCAGGGCCTGGCGCACCTGCGTGGCGGTGACGTTGAGCGCCGCCATCTTCTCGGGCTTGAGCCACACGCGCATCGCGAACACGCGGCCGCCGAGGATGTCGGCGCGCTGCACGCCGCCCAGCGAGGCCAGGCGGGGCTGGACGATGCGGTTGACGTAGTCGGTGATCTCGTTGGGCTGCAGCGTCGTCGAGCTGAAGCTCAGGTACATCGCGGCGAACTGGGAGTCCGACGTCTCGATGTTGATGATCGGCACCTCGGCCTCGGGCGGCAGGTCGCTGCGGACCTGGCTGACCTTCGAGTTGATCTCGGAGAGCGCCTTGTTCGAGTCGTAGTTGATCTTGAGGTGCGCGGTGATCGTCGAGAAGCCCTGCGAGCTGGAGGATTCCAGGTAGTCGATACCGTCGGCGGCGGCGATGACGCGCTCGAGCGGGGTGGTGATGAAGCCGCGGACGAGGTCGGCGTTGGCGCCGACGTAGGCGGTCGACACCGTGATGTTGGCGATCTCGCTGGTCGGGTACTGGCGCACGGTGAGCGTGCGGTAGGCCTGCAGACCGGCGACGATGATCACGAGGTTGACGACGAACGCCAACACGGGCCGGCGGATGAAGAGGTCGGTGATTTTCATGGGTGGCGGGGCCGGGCGCGCGGACGGGACGGCGCGCTCGCGGCGGGGGAGGTCGCGGGAGCCGGGCTCAGCTGTTGGCCGGTTTCGGGGCGAGTTCGGCGGCGGGGGCCACCGAGTTGTTGATGCGCACCGTGCCGCCATTGCGCAGCTTGAAGGCGCCGGTGCTCACGACCTCGTCCCCGGCCTGCACGCCGGAGGTCACCGCGACGAAATCGCCGCGGGTCAGCCCGAGGCGCACGGTCTGCTGGCGCACCACCGTCTCCTCCGCCCCCTCGGCGTTCTTGCGGCGCTCGATGACGAAGACCGAGTCGCCATAGGGAGCATACAGGATCGCGCTGGCCGGCACGACGACGACGGGGTCGCCGGCGGGCAGAACGACTTCCACGTTGGCGAACATGCCGGGCCGCAGCTTGGCGCCCTCGTTGGCGAGGGTGGCGCGCACCCGCACGTTGCGGGTGGCCGAGTCGACCAACGCCTCGAGCGCGGTGATCTTGCCGAGGAACTTTGTCCCGGAGACGCCGTCGGTCGTCACCTCGACGGGCTGCCCGACCGCCAGGTCCACGACCCGCTGCTGCGGGAGGGCGAAATCGACGTGGATGGGGGCGAGCGTCTGGAGCTCGACGATGGCCTGGCCGGAGTTGACGTACTGGCCCACATTGACCTTGCGGATGCCGAGGGTGCCCGAGAAGGGCGCGCGGAAAGTCTTCTTGTCGATGGCGGCGCGGATGGCCTCGGCGTTGGCGATCGCCTGCTTGAGCTGGGCCTCCGCGGCGTCGAGCTCGGCCTGCGCGAGGGTGTCGCGGCTGCGCAGTTCGCGGATGCGCTCGGCGTTGAGGCGGGCGAGCTCGGCGCTGGCCTCGGCGGAGCGCAACTGCGCCTGCTCGACGGAGACATCGAGCTGCGCGAGCAAGGTCCCCTGCTCCACCTGCGCGCCCGACTCGAACTCGATGCGCGTCACGGTGCCGGGCACCTCGGCGGAGAGCGTCACACCGTTCTCGGCGGTGAGCGTGCCCACCGAGTAGAGTGTCGGATTCCAGGTCTGGAGCTGCGCCTTGGCGGTGGTCACGGGCTCGGTCGGCCGCTCTTTGTCGGCGGCCTTCATGGCACCGAGTTGCTGGGCTTTGGCGCCGACAAGACCGAGGATCGTGGCACCCAGGCCAAGGAAGACGACAAGTCCGATGAGAATGCGTTTGTGCATAGGGAAAGTGATTGGAAGACGGGCGGAGAGTAGGGGAAAACGGCCAGAAACGCCGGTAGTTCAAGCAGGGCGTGATGAACGGTCGCTGGGCGTGGATGAGGGGGAAAGGCAGTCGCACCCGCCGGTCCCGTTGCTGATCAACCGTGCGATGCCCTCCCGAATCTTGCCCGCCAAACGGGTGAGGTCGGTCCGGTCGCGGGCATCGAGCCCGGCCATCAGCTCGGAGATGCCGCGAAAATGCGCCGGCAAAAACTCGTCGAGGAACTTCCGGCTGCCAGTCGTGAGCCGCACCAGCGAAGCACGCCGATCCGCCGGGTCCGCCAGCCGCTCGACCATGCCCTCGCGCTCCAAACCGTCGATCAGCCCGGTCACTGTGGCCTTCGTCACCCCGTACGCCTCCGCCAGATGCGTCTGGTTGACCGCCACCTCGGGTTCGCGGTTGAGGTACATCAGGATCGCAAACCGACCGTGCGACAGCCCGTGTTTGGTCAGAAAACGTTCGAAACACTCGGAAACATCCGCCCCCGTCCGCATGAAGCACATGATCGCCAGCACCGCATCCGGCTCGATCTGCGGATAGCGGGCCACGAGGCGATCGAGGCAGTCCTGACTAGGTGTCTCACGAAGAAGAAACATGATCTGGGCGAAGATGGATAAGTTGAGGCGTGCGGATGGTTAGGTCCCTTATTTTCAGGCTGCAACCTTTTTCTCCAATCCTTCCGCCCCCCCTCCGCGCCACCTCCGCCAACCCAGCCAACGGGCGCCCCTCCCAGAAAAACCGCAACAGGGAAAGGCGCAGAAACTGGGCCCGGCCAACTGCGGCCCGAGGCGGCCGCCGCCGGCCTCCCCCATCCACACCGACTTCGTCCCCGGATTGCAGATTGCCGTCGCAGCGACACACTGACCGCTCCCCCCAGCGCGCCCACGCGTAGTGGCACGCAGACGCCACTCGACAGCCCACCGCCTCCCGGGCAAAACCGCCTCGCACCCTCGACCCAGAACATGAACTCCTCCAACTCCGCTTCACCCTACACCTGGCAGTTCTTCCGCGCCGGCGGACTCGACCAAGTCAAACTCGAGACCGGGGCCGACCTCGCCCACCTCGCCGATCTCGATCCGAAGCTCTGGATCGCCCTCGCCTGCCCCACCAAGGGCCTCGAGTTCGACCAACGCACCCTCGACCTGATCGACACCGACAAGGACGGCCGCATCCGCGTGCCCGAGATCCTCGCCGCCGTCGACTGGGCCCTCGCCCGCCTGAACTCCGGCGACAGTCTCGCCCGCGGCGAGGAAGCCCTCGCCCTCGCCGAGATCGACACCGCCAATCCCGACGGCAAAGCCGTGCTCGCCGCCGCCAAGGAGATCCTCGCCGCCCTCGGCAAGGCCGACGCCACCAGCCTCTCCGTGGCCGACGTCGCCGACACCGCCAAGATCTTCGCCCAAACCCGCTTCAACGGCGACGGCATCGTGCCCGCCGAGGCCGCCACCGACGCCGCGACCAAGCAGGCCATCCTCGACATCATCGCCACCGTCGGATCCAAGCCCGACCGCAGCGGCCTGCCGGGCGTCGACACCGCACTGGTGACGAAGTTCTTCGCCGACCTCCAGGCCTGCGCCGACTGGACCGCCAAGGCCGACCAGTCCGCCGCCACCCCCGCCGGCATCCAGTTTCTGGGTGACCGCACCGCCGCCGCCTACGCCGCCCTGCAGGCCGTGCGCGTGAAGATCGACGACTACTTCAACCGTTGCCACCTCGCCGCCTTCGACCGCCGCGCCGCCAACCATCTCAACCACCCCGAGTCCGAGCTCGTCGCCGCCGCCGCCAAGGACCTCTCGATCCTCGGCGCCGAGATCGCCGCCCTGCCGCTCGCGCAGGTCGGCCCGGGCCAGGCGCTGCCGCTGGCCGAGGGGGTCAACCCCGCCTGGGCCCCCGCCATCGCCGCCTTCCGCACCCAGGTCGTCATTCCGGTCCACGGCGCCGCGCGCACCGCGCTCACCGAGGCCGAGTGGCGCGAGACCGTCGCCAAGTTCGAGGCGCACGCCGCGTGGGCCGCCGGCAAGCCCGCCACCGCCGTCGAGAAGCTCGGCGTCGCGCGTATCCGCGAGCTGCTGGTCGGCTCCGCCCGCGAGGAGATCGCCAAGCTCATCGCCCGCGACAACGCCCTCGCCGGCGAGATGGCCGCGATCGACTCGGTCGAGCGTCTCGTGCGCTACCACCGCCACCTCGCCCGCCTCCTGGGCAACTTCGTCAACTTCGCCGACTTCTACGACCCCGCCCGCCCCACCGTCTTCCAGGCCGGCACGCTCTACCTCGACAGCCGCCACTGCGACCTCTGCATCCAGATCACCGATGCCGGCGCCCACGCCGCCATCGCCGGGCTGAGCAAGTGCTACATCGCCTACTGCGACCTCAAGCGCCCGGGCGAGACGATGAAGATCGCCGCCGTCTTCTCCAACGGCGACTCCGACTTCCTCATGGTCGGCCGCAACGGCATGTTCATCGACCGCAAGGGCCGCGATTGGGACGCCACGATCACCAAGATCGTCGACAACCCGATCTCCATCCGGCAGGCCTTCTGGTCGCCGTACAAGAAGTTCGTGCGCATGGTCGAGGAGCAGGTCGCCAAACGCGCCGCCGCCGCCGAGTCCGCCTCCGACGCCAAGCTCGCCACCGCCGCCTCCGCCACGGCCAACGCCGACAAGTCCGCCCCGGCCAAACCCGCCGAGCCGAAGAAGTTCGACCTCGCGCTCATCACCGGCATCGGCGTCGCCCTCGGATCCATCGGCACGATGATGGCCGCCATCTTCGCGAAGGTGCTCGACCTCGCCTGGTGGCAGTACCCGCTGGTATTCGTGGCCCTGATCCTGGTGATCTCGCTGCCCTCGATGCTCATCGCCTGGCTCAAGCTCCGCCAACGCACCCTCGGGCCCGTGCTCGAGGCCAACGGCTGGGCGATCAACGGCCGGGTGAAGATCAACATCCCGCTGGGCACCTCGTTCACCGCGCTGGCGAAGCTGCCCCCCGGCGCCCGCCGCTCGCTCGAGGATCCGTTCGAGGACAAGGCCGCCGCCCGCGCCCGCCGCCGCTTCCTCTTCCTGCTCTTCCTGCTCGCGCTGCTCGGCGCCGCCGTCTGGCTGCGCATCGACCACAACCGCCACGGCGGCAA
>DAOOFR010000047.1:0-8018 GCA_035415285.1 Opitutaceae bacterium | reverse complement strand
TTTCTCACGGCGGCATCGGTTGACCCGATGCCGCCGTTTCGTTTTTCTCCGCCCCATGTTTCGCCGCCCCGCTGCCGCCGCCCTCGTCGCGTCCGCCGGATTTCTCGACCGGGTCGTCTGCGTGCTCGGCGCCGTCGTCGCGGCCCAGGCCCCCGAGTTCTTCCAGCAATACCTCCAGCGACTCGGCGGCCACCTCGCCGAGGCCCTGCGGCAACTCGCCACCTTCGAAGCCGCCGCCCGCGCCGCGGGCAAACCCTGGGCGCAATTCGTCGCCGACACCTCGGCCAACGCCGATCCCGGCGTCGCCCAACTCGGCACCGCCATGGCCGACACCGCCGCGCGGGTCGATTCGCTCGGCGCCGCCCAGGCCGCGCTGCTCGATGCTTCGGTTTGGTCGCGCCCGTGGGCATTTTTGCACCACCTCGACACCGAGATCGCCCAAAACACGCTCGCCGTGTTCAAGCCCGCCGTACCGACCACCGCCGAGGGGGGCATCTACGCCGCCGTCGGCATCGTCATCGCCTTCGGCCTCTGGCAACTGCTGGTATTCCGGCCGCTCCGCCGCCTGCTCGGCCCCGCCAACCCGGCCTCCTCCGCGCCGCGGTCCGCCACGCGCCCCGGCGCCGTCTGAAGGATCGTCGGTTCCCGCGATCGCGGCCCCATCACCTCGCAAGGTTCGCTGGCCCCCCCCCCCACCGGCTCACCGGCAACCGGCAACCGCCTCACCGGATAAGCGGCGCTACCGGCGGCGCGCCTCTTGAAAAGCGCACCTTCATAGCCGATCTCGCCGGTTGTGCGGCATGCGATGTGCAGGGATGAAGCCGCAACCTTCCCACACCATGAACGACGATCACTCCGCTTCGCTTCCTCCCCGCGAGATCCACAGCGTGTTCGAGTTCGCGCTGGTCCCGGTGCCCAACGGCTCGCCGCGGCAGAGCGTGAAGAACGTCGGGGAGTTCGAGTCGATCGAGCACGCCTTCGCCACCGCCCTCGACCGGGCCCGCCGCGAAGCCGCCCTCCTCGCCCACCAATACGCCAGCCTCGCCTCGGCCGAAGCGGGCGAACCGGTCCTCACCCTCCTCTCCACCGAGTGGGGTTACGACCTCCGCCACGAGCACCAGACGGTCATGCGTTACTGGATTCACTCGCGCCCGACCCCCGCCGTGTAGGGACGCTTCCGGCACGCCTTCGCGTTGGCCCGCCCCGGGCGCCCGCTCTCCGGGCGCCCGTCCCTCGGCGCACGCCCCGCGTCCGCCTTGTCGCCGCTCAGCGGATCGGCTGGTGCAGCTCCACCGGCTTGGCCGCCTGCTGCGCGCGCAGCTTGAGGTTCAACAGCTCCACCCCGAAGGCGAACGCCATGGAGAAGTATAGGTAGCCTTTCGGGATCGCGTGGTGCATCGACTCCGCCACCAACGCCACGCCGATCAGCAGCAGGAACGACAACGCGAGCATCTTCAGCGTCGGGTGCCGGTGCACGAAGTCGCTGATCGCGCCGGCGAAAAAGAGCATCACGCCCATCGCGAGCACCACGGCGGTGATCATCACCCAGAGCTGCTGCGCCATGCCCACCGCGGTGATCACCGAGTCGAGCGAGAACACGATGTCGAGCAGCATGATCTGCACGACGATCGCGCGGAAGCTCGCCGCCTTGCCCGCGCTCTGCGCGCCGTCCTCGCCCTCGAGCTTCTCGTGGATCTCGAAGGTGCTCTTCGCGATCAGGAACAACCCGCCCACCAGCAGGATCAGGTCGCGGCCCGACACTCCGTGTCCAAACACCGCGAACAACGGCGCGGTGAGTTTCGCCAGCCACGCGATGCCGCACAGCAGCGCGATGCGCGTGACCAGCGCCAGCGCCAGGCCCGTCTGCCGCGCCTTCGGCTGCTGCTCCTGCGGCAGCTTGCCGGCGAGGATCGAGATGAAGATCACGTTGTCGATCCCGAGCACGATCTCGAGCCCGGTGAGCGTGAGCAGGCTGATCCAGATTTGCGGGTCCGCGAGGAAGTCCATGGCCGGCGAGCAAGCCGCCCCGGGCTCCACCCGTCAATTGCCCTCCCGTGGGCCGACCGCCCGCCGCCCGGCTCCGTCGCCCCCACGCCCTATCCCAGCAACGCCTCGCGCAGGGCGCGCATCTTCAACTCCGTCTCGGCCAACTCCGCCGCCGGATCGGAACCCTCGACGATCCCCGCCCCGGCGTAGAGCCGCGCCGTGTCTCCATTCATCAATGCCGAACGGATCCCGACGAAAAACTCCCCGCCGCCGCGGTGGTCCACCCAGCCCAGCGCCCCCGCGTAGAGCCCGCGATCGAACGGCTCCAGCTCGCGCTGGTGCGCCACCGCGGCCTCGCGCGGCGTGCCGCCCACCGCGGGCGTCGGGTGCAGTTCGCCCACGATGCGCACGAAGTCCGCGTCCGGCGCGAGCGTGGCCTCCACCGGGGTGCACAGGTGCTGCACGTTCGGCAGTTGCCGGATGCGCGGCCGGCCGGGCGCGACCGTCGCCGCCCCGGCCTTCGCCAGCCGCCGCAGGATCGAATCGAGCACCAGCCCCTGTTCGCGGCCGTCCTTGTCGCTGTGCAGCAGTTGCCGGGCGAACGCCGCGTCCTCGGCCGCCGTGCGCCCGCGCGGGGCCGAACCGGCCAGCGCCTCCGTGCGCAGCCGCCCGTCCGCCGCCGCCGCGAGCCGCTCGGGGCTCGCGCCGATGAAACTGGCGCCCGCGCCGTTGCCGGCGGAGAAGGCGTAGCAGTCCGGATACCGGCCGCGCAGCGCGTTGAGCGCGCGCAGCGGGTGGAAACGTGTCGTCGCCCGCAGGTCGCGCGCCCGGGCCAGCACCACCTTGCGGTAGCGCCCCGCGCGGATCGCCGCCACCGCCGCGCCGACGCTCGCACCGTATCCGCCCTCCGGACCCACCTCGCGTTCCTCGGCCACGACGCCCTCGAGCGCGCCGGCGAAGCTCGGCGCCGCGTAGTCGAACGCGCCGAACTTCGCGTGCGCCCGCCAGATGCGTTCGGCATCGGCCCGGATGTCGGCCCCCGGCGCGATCAGCGTGTTCGCCACCGCCACCGAGCAGTCGCCGCTGCGCGCCACCTGCCAGCGCGGCACAAAGACGCGCCCGGCCGGGAACGCCGCGCCGGGCGCGGCCTCGTCGGCGAAGCCGAACGTCGCGAAGAACAGCGGACCGCCGAACGGCACGCTCACCGCGCCCACCGCGACCGTGCGCGCCAGCGTCGCCCGCACGAAATCCGCCGCCGCCGCAAACCGCCCCGGGCCCGCGCACTCCACCGCGACCACCGCCTCCGCCCCGGCCACCGCGAAGTCCGCCGCCGGCCGCTCCACGTAGAAATGCACCTCGCCCGGCTCGTAGATCGATTCCAGCACCGCCAGCGGATCGAGCCGCTCGGCCTCCACCGAGATGCTCACCAGCCGCGCCACCCCGTCGCGCTCCGCCTCGGCACGCACCCCGCCGAGAAAGGCGAGCAGCGCCTCGAGCGAACGATTCGCGAGCGGGTCGAGCGGGAGGATCTTCATGGTGCAGGCGGCCGGCGGACCGGCCACCCGCAGCGAAGCCGCTCCCGCCGGGGTTGGCCAGCCCGTTGCGGCGGACTGCCGGTGGAGTTTCCCCCTCGCCCGCGCCGCGGCGGCGGCCAATCTCGGTCCCGCACCGGGCGTCACCCCGCCCGCCACCGTCGTTTCCCGTCCATGAAACCCTGGCACCTCGTCGTCTCCGGACTCTATCTGCTCGTGCTGGCCGTGTTGGCCGTGCCGCTCTACGCGCTCGGCTTCGGGAACTGGCCGACCGCAGAGCAATTCGGCACCTTCTTCGGCAGCGGCGCGGTCTGGCTCTGGCTGCTCGCGATGGGGATCTGCCAGCTCGTGCTGCTGCTCGTGCCCCTGCGCATCGTCAGCCGCCGGCCGGTCACCCGCGGCGCGCTCTGGCCGACCGTCCTCGTCGGCGCGCTCATGCTGGGGCTGCTCGGGGGCGCCGCCGCGCTTTCGCTGCGGGCCGCCATCCTCGGAGACGCTTCCGCGAAACCGTGGGAAGCCTACGCGCTCGCCGCGCTGCTCACGGTCCTGTGGGGGTTCTGGACCATCGTCTTCCACCGCCTCGCCCGCGCCCGCCCGCCCGCCGACGTCCTCTCCGTCCTGTGCCGCCGGCTCCTGCAGGGCAGCCTCCTCGAACTGCTCGTCGCCGTGCCCTGCCACATCGTCGTGCGCTGCCGCGACTACTGCTGCGCCGGTATCTTCACGATGTTCGGCCTCGCGATGGGCGTATCCGTGATGCTCTTCGCCTTCGGCCCCGCCGTGTACTTCCTACTCGTTGCCCGCGCGCGCCGGCTCCAGCCCGCGCAACCGGAGTCGCCCGCTTCGCCCCCGACCTCTCCATGAACCTCCGCCGCACCGCCGCCGCCGTGCTGCTCGCGCTCGCCAGCCTTGGCGTCGTTGCCGAGCAGCCCACCCCTTCGCCCTTCACCGACTGGCCCGCCGGCGCCGACCCACGCGAGGTCGGTCGCCGCGTGGCCGCGCGTTTCCTCGCCTCGCCCCACGCGTTCTGGCCCGAGTTCGGCACGATCTCCTACTCCGAGGTCTGCGTGTGGACCGGCGCCGTGGACTTCGCCGCGGTCACCGCGGACCACGACTTGGCGGCCCGGCTCGCCGCGCGCTTCACGCCGTTCTTCACGACGGAGGCCGCACTCGTGCCGCCGCCCAACCACGTCGACAACTCCGTCTTCGGCGCACTGCCGCTCGCCCTCGCCGCGCCCGCGGGCGACGCGCGCCTCCGCCCGCTCGGGCTCCGCTACGCCGATACGCAGTGGGCCCGTCCCTCCGCCGAGGGGCTGAGCGACCAGACCCGTTTCTGGATCGACGACATGTACATGATCGCCGCCCTGCAGGGACGCGCGTTCCGCGCGACGGGTGACACCGTCTACCTCGACCGCGCCGCCCGCTCGATGGTCGCCTATCTCGACCGGCTCCAGCGCCCCAACGGACTCTTCTTCCACGCCCCCGACGCGCCACACCACTGGGGCCGCGGCAACGGCTGGATGGCCGCCGGCCTCACGCTCCTGCTCTCCGACCTGCCCGAAAGCCACCCGCTCCGCCCCCGCCTTCTCGCCGGCTACCACCAGATGATGGCGACACTCCTCGAGTTGCAGACGCCAGAAGGACTGTGGCGCCAACTGCTCGACCAGCCCGACGCCTGGCCGGAGTCCTCCTGCACGGGCATGTTCGCCTACGCCTTTGTCACCGGCGTGAAACGCGGCTGGCTCGACGCTGCCACCTACGCCCCGCCCGCCCGCCGCGCCTGGCTGGCGCTGGTCGCCCACCTCGAGCCAACCGGGGAGATCCGCGAAGTCTGCGTCGGCACCGGCACCAAGGACGACCGCCAGCACTACCTGGACCGCCCGCGCCGCACCGGCGATTTCCACGGCCAGGCCCCGCTCCTCTGGACCGCCACCGCGCTGCTCGCACCATAGCAGCGCAAGCCGCCGAGGCGGTCGCCCGCCTTAGCGAAGCCCGTGCGGGCTTCGATGTGTCCGTTTCGCAGAGACTGCGACCCACGGATGATTGCCCCCCCCCGGGAACGCCCAAAGCGCAGAGCGGCGCCCTGTAGCCGGCCGCGTCGAGGCCGGCTTCCGTGCCTGGCGCGAGAACTTCCGGTCTTCCGTGCCCGCCGCCTCAACCGGAGTCATTCCGTCTGCGTAGGGTGCGAGCTGGCTCGCACCGCTCGGCAAGAGCGACGCCCACGGGCTGAGCAAGCTCAGCCCCTACAACCGGAAGAATCGGCGCAACCGGGAGAAGTCCGCGCCAGTGGCATCGTCGCCGCCTCAGATCTCGTCGTTGTAGAGCTGCACGTAGCGGCGCGCGGCGGCGGTCCAGCCGAACTCGCGACGCATGCCGCGATCGATCACCGCCCGTTTCACCTCCGCCTGCCGGTGCAGCAGCAACGCGCGCTGGAGCGCCCAGGAGATGCCCTGCTCGCTCGGCGTGAACAGCAGGCCCGTGCCCTCCGCCGGCGCATCCTCCAGATCGACGACGGTGTCGACCAGGCCGCCGACACGGCTGCACAACGGGATCGTTCCGTAGAGCTGCGAATACATCTGATTGAGGCCGCACGGCTCGAAGAGCGACGGCATCAGGAAGAAGTCCGCCCCGGCCTCCACCAGGTGCGTCATCGGCTCGTCGAGCATCTTCGCCAGCGCGACGCGCCGCGGGTTGGCCTGCGCGAGATCCTGCAGGGCCTCCTCGTAGCGGCTCTGTCCCACGCCCACGATGATCAGGCGGCAGTCCTCCGTCTCGAAGAAGCGGCGGGCGCTGAGCAGCAGGTCGATGCCCTTCTGTTCCGTGAGCCGGGTGATCATCGCGAAGATCGGCACCTTCGTCTCCGCGTCGAAGCCGCACTTCTTCAGCAGCGCGCGGCGGCACTTCGTCTTGCCCGCCGGATCGTCCGCGGTGTAGCGGGCGGGCAGGAGCACATCGGTCGCCGGGTTCCAGACGGCCTCGTCGACGCCGTTGAGCAGCCCCACCAGATCGGCGGCGCGCGTGGCGATCACGCCCTCCAGACCGCAACCATATTCCGGCGACTG
Source organism: Opitutaceae bacterium (assembly GCA_035415285.1). Classification (GTDB taxonomy): domain Bacteria; phylum Verrucomicrobiota; class Verrucomicrobiia; order Opitutales; family Opitutaceae; genus CAJCBL01. Next base: position 1,441 of record DAOOFR010000047.1, on the reverse strand, counting down.
GATCTCTCGCGCGTAGGTCGGGCTCACCGTCGTCAACCGGTCGCCGAAAAGCAGGCCGGCCTTCATGAGGTTGAGCTGGCCGAAGAATTCCAGCCCGTCGACGCTGCGGAACTCCTCCGGCAGGTTCGTGAGCGCAAAGGCATCCATCGGGAACACGCCCTGGAACGAGAGGTTGTGCACCGTGAAGACCGTCTTCACCGCCAGCGACGTGTCGTGGCGCTCCTCGACCAGCCGCACGTACACCGGCAGCAGCGCCGTCTGCCAGTCGTGCGCATGCACGATGTCGGCCTTCAGGTCGGCCAGGCGCATCGCCTCGGCCACCGCCTTGCTGAAGAAGACGAAGCGCTCGGCGTTGTCGTCGTAGTCGCGGCCGCTCGCGCCGTAGGCGCCGCGCCGGTCGAAGAACTCGTCGCGCACCACAAAATACACGGTGTACCGCGGCGCCACCCGCAGCCGCAGCAGGTCCGCCTCGAGGAAGCGCCCGCCCAGCTCGATCTGCAGCCGGTGCACGCGCTCCGCCCCCTCGGCGTCGGGATGCTCGAGCGCCGCGCGGTATCCGGGCAGAAAGACGGAGACCTCGTGGCCGGCCGCGGCGAGCGCCTTGGTCAGGCCCCCCACCGCATCCGCCAACCCGCCGGTCTTCATGAACGGAAACAGCTCGCTGGCTGCATGCACGATGTTCATCGCCCCCGAAACTGAGGTTGTGCCCCGCCCGTTTCCATCCCAATTTCCGCGCGATGAAATTACATGAGCGACTGCTCCAACTGCTGGGGCGCCGCGACTACGTGCCCCTCAATCGCAACGAAATCGGGGCCAAGCTCGGGTTGAAGAAGCCCGAGTTCCGCAAGCTCGACACCGAGCTCCAGCAACTCCTTTCCCGCGGCGCGATCGTCCGCGTCAAATCCGACCGCTTCTGCCTCCCGGCCGACGCCGACCTCGTCACCGGCACGCTCCAGATTCGGCCCAACGGCCGCGGCCTGCTCCGGCCGGAGCCGCCCGCCGGCGCCGCGCCCGACGCCCCCGCGCCCGAGCCCGTCGAGATCGCCTCCGAGGACACCGGCACCGCCATGCACGGCGACCGCGTCGTCGTCCGCCTCAGCGCGGCCAGCGCCGCCGGCCGCCCCGCCCGCCCCCCCTTCCGCGGCAAACCCGGCAAACCGCCCCGCCGCGGCGCCCCCGCGCCGGGCCAGCGCACCGGCCGCGTCATCCGCATCCTCGAGCGCGGCCGCACCACCCTCACCGGCACCCTCCAGCGCGCCGGGCGCTTCTTCTGCGTCGCCCCCGACGACCCGCGCTTCCTGCGCGACGTCTACGTCGACAACCCCGACCGCTCCCTGCTCGTGCCGGCTCCGAAGATCGGCGACAAGGTCATCGTCAGCCTCTTCAACTGGGAGAACCCGCACCTCAACCCCGAGGGCGAGATCACCGAGGTGCTCGGCCG